>JALSRY010000213.1 GCA_026984555.1 Phycisphaerae bacterium | reverse complement strand
TTCTCGCGAATGAGCTTGATGTCGATCATCTCG
Organism: Phycisphaerae bacterium; assembly: GCA_026984555.1. GTDB lineage: Bacteria > Planctomycetota > Phycisphaerae > UBA1845 > Fen-1342 > JALSRY01. Next base: position 3,672 of record JALSRY010000213.1, on the reverse strand, counting down.
GGCCTCGAAGCGGAAACCGTTGTCTGGCGGCCGGGCTCGCCCGGTACCGCGTCGCACCCAACGCCGCGCCGCCGCACGTCGCTCGGTGTCGCCGGGCATTATAGAGTGGCACGGTCTGCCCTGCGCGGCGGGTGGGGCGAAGTTGTGTTCCGGGTCGTGCGCAGAAAAAGCGGGCATGGACAGCGGGAGGCGGCATGGTCCGCCGCGGTGCCCGCCCCGCGCGAGCGGTGAACACGCGGTTGCGAAGCTGGGCGAGAGCATCTAGAATGCGGTTCGCGTGGGCCGGTTCGTGTCGGCGTGCGATCGTGGAGGGTTTGGCCCGGCGGGGGGCGTGAGGGCTGACGGGTGATCATCTGGAGAGGTGGCCGAGCGGCTTAAGGCAACGGTTTGCTAAACCGTCGTGGGGCGATAAAGCCCCACCGGGGGTTCGAATCCCCCCCTCTCCGTTTCCAATCAATTGCCGGACGGATGCAGGTTTTCGGGATGGCGGCCCGTCGATGGCGGCGGGCCGGCCGGGGTGGGTGTGTGCGTACATCCACAGGGTGTCGGGTGGAGTCGCGAGCGTGTGATGGGTAGGAGGATCATGGGTACTGGGTGCACGTCAGGTGTTTCGTACAAGCCGCGGGAGTTGACGTTGAAGGACCGTCTTTCGCGGTTGCGTTTTGCGCAGGCTTGCAAGTTGCTGGGTTCGGACGGCGCGCGGCTGATCCGGGGGGGTGGAGCGCGCCAGATCAGGATCGACGAGCAGGTGTACCTGGGTGATGACCTGTTTCGACTGCGGCTCGATGATGCGGTGGTGACGATCACGCTGCTGGCCTCCGCCCGGCGGCGGTTGCACTGGCACTGCACGCGTTGCGAGGGAGCGTGCGAGCACGTCGGGGCGGCGTTTTCGCTGATTCTGGAGGAGAAGACGGCGTTGGGGCTTGCCGCCCCGCCGCCGGAGCGTGTTCCGATCGAGAATCTCAGCGAGGAAGAGCTGGTCGCGCGCGCGATTGCGGAGCGGGAAGAGCGTTCGCGGTCGGAGCGGATGCGGGTGCGATCGACGGATCCGAAGCAGTTATGGACGGATTACCTGGTGACGAACGCGGAGTCGGGCAAGACGTACCGGGTGGCTTTGCGGGGGTGGGAGCCGGGGGATTCGTACTGTTCGTGTCCTGATTTTCGGAAGAACACGCTTGGTATCTGCAAGCACATCCTGGTGGTGCAGCGGCGTGTGCGGCAGCGTTTTTCGGCGGCGCAGCGTCGCCGGCGGTATCGTCCGCGGCAGGTGGGGGTTCATTTGCGCTACGGACGTGAGGTGGAGTTGCGGGTGCTGGTTCCGGAGGGTCTCGACGCGGCGGCGGCGAAAGTTCTGCGTCCGCTGGAAGGCATAGCGATCGAGGACGTGCGCGACCTGGTTCGGCGGATCGGTCGGCTGGAAGCGCTTGGATGCGAGGTGATGGTGTACCCGGACGCGGAGGAGTACATCAGCCAGCGGCTGTACCAGGAACACGTGGCGTCGCTGGTAGCGGAGATTCGGCGTGACCCGGCGCATCATCCGCTGCGTAAGTCGTTGCTCAAGGTCGAGTTGTTGCCGTACCAGTTGGACGGGGTCGCGTTCGCGTTTGGAGCGGGACGAGCGATACTCGCGGACGACATGGGGCTGGGCAAGACGATCCAAGGCATCGGGATGGCGGAGATGTTGCGCCGCGAGGCGGGGATCGGGAGAGTGCTGGTGGTGTGTCCGGCATCGCTGAAGTCGCAGTGGCGCAGCGAGATTCAGCGTTTTTCGGACGCGGATTGTCAGCTCGTGCTGGGTAGTGCGGCGGAGCGTGCGTACCTGTACGACAGCGGTTGTTTTTTCACAGTGTGCAATTATGAGCAGGTTCTGCGTGATATTCTCGCGATCGAGCGGGTACCGTGGGATTTGATCATTCTCGACGAGGGGCAGCGCATCAAGAACTGGGAGGCGAAGACCAGCCGGGTCATCAAGGGGCTGCGGTCACGTTTTGCGCTGGTGCTTTCGGGTACGCCGCTGGAAAACCGGCTCGACGAGTTGTTTTCGGTGGTGGAGTTCATTGACGATCGGCGGCTGGGGCCGGCGTTTCGTTTTTTCAACCGCCATCGCGTGATGGACGAGAAGGGCAAGGTGTTGGGGTACAAGAATCTGTCGGCGTTGCGCGAACGTCTAGCGCCGATACTGCTTCGGCGGACGCGGTCGTCCGTGATGCGCGACCTGCCGCCGCGCTCGACCGAGATCGTGCGGATTGCGCCGACGGAGGAGCAACTGGACCTTCACGCGGCGAACCTGCGGATTGTGAGCTCGATTGTTCGCAAGCCGTACATCAGCGAGATGGATCTGCTCCGGTTGCGCAAGGCGTTGTTGATGTGTCGGATGTCGGCAGACAGCACGTACCTGGTGGACAAGCGTGAACCGGGATATTCGAGCAAGCTGAGCGCACTGGATGATTTGTTGGGGGGATTGTTGGGTGAAGAGAACCGTAAGATTGTCTTGTTTTCGGAGTGGACGACGATGTTGGGGTTGATCGAGCCGTTGCTGGGCAAGCATGGGGCCGACTACGTGCGGCTCGACGGTTCGATTCCGCAGAAAAAGCGCCAGTTGCTCGTATCTCGTTTTCAGCAAGACCCGTCTTGCCGGGTGTTCGTGACGACCAACGCGGGGGCGACGGGACTCAACCTCCAGGCGGCGAACACGGTGATCAACGTGGATTTGCCGTGGAACCCGGCGATTCTGGACCAGCGGATCGCCCGAGCGCACCGCATGGGGCAGAAGAGCCCGGTACAGGTGTACGTTTTGGTGACGGAAGATACGATCGAGGAGAGCTTGTTGGGGACGCTCTCGGCGAAGCACGAGCTGGCGTTGGCTGCGCTCGATGTCGAGTCGGAGGTGGATGCGGTCGATCTGGCAAGTGGATCGGAGGCGCTCAAGGCCCGGCTCGAGGTTCTGCTGGGGGCGAAGCCGGACGCCCCGATCGACGAGAGCGAGCGGGAGCGGACAGCGGCGGAGGCTGAGCGGCTGGTTCGGCGGGAGCGTGTGGCGGCGGCGGCCGGCGAGTTGCTGGTGGCGGCGTTCGCATTCGTGGATCAGTTGCTACCAGAGGTCGAGCATACGCCGGCGGATGTGCAGCGGGTGGAGATGATCCGGTCGCGGTTGGCGGAGTCGGTCGAGCGGGACGAGCGGGGTCGGCTGAAGCTGACGGTGTCGCTGCCGGATGGCGGGGCGCTTGATCGGCTGGTGGGTTCGTTGTCGAACCTGTTGGCGATCGCGCCGGCGGGGGCAAAGCCGGTTTGAGGTGGTGCGTGGTTTACTGTCGGCGTTGGCGTTTTTCCGCGGCTCGGCGGGCGACGAGGTCGAAGATGGTTTCGGCGGTGGCGGGTGCGTCGGGGATGGTTGTCGATGGGTCGGGCGGTTGCTGGCCGATGACGATCTCGGCGACGCGTTGGCGCAGCTTGTGCGGGTCGGGCCCGGCGGACCAGGCGGCGTCGTAGGCCCGGAGCATGTGGGCGGCGGTCTTGTAGCGCAGGAAGCGTTTTTTGCGCAGCGCGCGGGAGACGACTTCGATGAGGAGGGGGTTCACGCCTTTCTGTTCGAGCAGGTGCCACGGCGGTTCGACGCGGTTGTGGCACGTTTTGATTTCGCTGATCGTCTGGGCGGTGAATGGCACGTCGCCG
>JALSRY010000212.1 GCA_026984555.1 Phycisphaerae bacterium | reverse complement strand
CCACAGGGCATTGGGAGGTCCACCGGATGGAATCTGGGGCCACAGGGATATTGGGAGGACCACCGGTTGCAAACCGGTGCCACAGGGCATTGGGAGGTCCACCGGTTGCAAACCGGTGCCACAGGGGGGATTCCACCGGATGCAATCCGGTGCCACAAAGATACTGAGTTGGCGATTGCACTGGGGGTTTCGCCACCGGATGCAATCCGGGGCCACAGGGCATCGGGAGAGCCACCGGTTACAAACCGGTGCCACAGGGCACATTGGGAGGACCACCGGATGCAATCCGGTGCCACAGGGATATTGAGCTTGCGATTGCACTGGGTTGTCGAGTCGGCGGTGGTCGGGGGCGTGGCCGCCGCGAAGGTTCGATGCTATAGTCTCAGCCTGAGCCGTACATCCCCCGCTGTGTAACGACGCCAACAAGGAACCGTTCGATGTTGCAGACGCCGCTGATCAATTTCCATCGTGACTCGGGCGCCCACCTGGTCGATTTTGCGGGTTGGGAGATGCCCGTGTACTACGAGGGGCTCGTCAAGGAGCACCACTACACCCGCGAGCACGCTTCCTTTTTCGACGTGTCGCACATGGGGCGGGTCGAGTTTCGCGGCGACGACGCGCTCAAGCTGCTCGAATGGCTCAACACCCGGCGGATGGGGGATATGAAGGTCGGCCAGTGCCGCTACAGCCATATGTGCCGCGAGGACGGCGGCATCCTCGACGATGTGATCGTCTCGCGTCTCGAGGATTACTACCTCGTCGTTTGCAACGCATCCAACCGCGAGAAACTGCTCGCCTGGTGGGAAAAGCATAGTGCGGGCATGGCGGTCAACATCGAGGACAAGACTTTCGAGACCGCCATGGTCGCCGTCCAGGGGCCCGAAGCCATCGGCATCATGGACGAGCTGCTGCCGCTGGACATCGCCGGGCTGAAGCGCTACCACTTCATCACCGGCAACGTGCTCGGCGGCGATTACTACGTCGCCCGCACCGGCTACACGGGGGAGGACGGCGTCGAAATCATCCTGCCGGCGCACCTGGCCCACACGGCCGTCCACATGCTCACGAGCCAATCGGCCCAGCGCGGGCGTCCGGTCAAACCGGCGGGGTTGGGGGCGCGCGACACGCTGCGAACCGAGGCCGGCATGCCGCTGTACGGTCACGAGCTCAGCGAGGAGTGGGATTCGATCACCGCGGGGCAGGGTTGGTGCGTCTGTTTCGACAAGAACTTCATCGGCAAGCAAGCTCTGGAAAAGGTCAAGGCGGAAGGTCCGAAGATGAAGCTGGCGGGCTTCGAGGTGGCCAGCAAGCGTACGCCGCGGCCGCACGCACCGATCCTCCACCGGGGCGAGCATGTGGGGCAGGTGACGAGCGGCGTCACGAGTCCCACGCTCGGCAAGGTCATCGCGATGGGGTTTGTTCCGCCGACGTTGGCCGAGGTCGGGACCGAAGTGCAGATGGATATCGGCCGCACGCGGCTGGACGCGAAGGTCGTGCCGCTGCCTTTCTACAAGCGGTCGAAAGGGTAAGAGGGGGAACCAGCGCTCGTGAGTCGCCGGCGGTCGTCGTCTCGGCGGACCCACCGAGGCGTGCCGCCAGGGAACCGTGGGAACAGTTTTTCGGGAGGCGGATTGTCATGCCGAGCGGTCGCAAACTCTGGCAGCCGACGCAATCGCAGGTTCAGCGCACGCAGATGCAGGCTTTCTTGACGCGCATCGCGCAGCGTTTTGGTATCGAGCCCGCGTGGGAGGCCCTGCGCCGGTGGTCGATCGACGATTATGGCACCTTCTGGGCCGAACTGCTCGATTTTGTCGGGGTGGAACCGTCAGCGCCCGCGCGGACGCCGATCGAGGGTCGGGGCATGCTCGATACGCGCTGGTTCCCCGGCATGACGCTCAACTATGCCCGCCACCTGCTGCGCTTCGATGACGACGAGGACGCGATCGTGTTCGAGAACGAAATCGGCGGCTCGGCGCGCTGGACGCATCGCCAGTTGCGGGACGCGGTTGCTCGCTGTGCCGCGGCCCTGCGGCGCGAAGGCGTGAAGAAAGGCGACCGCGTCGGCGGGTACATGCCGAACGTTCCCGAAACGATCGTAGCGATGCTTGCCGCCGTCAGCCTCGGTGCGATCTGGTCCTCCTGCTCGCCTGATTTCGGCGTCGGAGCCGTCATGGACCGCTTCGGCCAGATCGAGCCGACGGTGATGTTCACGGTGGATGGCTACACCTACGGCGGCAAGCGTTTCGAGACGCTCGATCGCGTGGCCCAGTTGCAGCAGCGGCTTACCACGCTCAAGCGCATCGTCGTGTTGCCCTATATCAGCGATGCTCCGGACTTGGGCGGCGTGACGGGGGCCGTCGCGTGGAGGGACTACCTCGGCCCCGAGGACGCCCCGGCGCCCGAGCTGCGTTTCGAGGAGGTGCCGTTCGACCATCCGCTGTTCATCATGTACTCGTCCGGCACGACCGGCGTACCCAAGTGCATCGTGCACGGCCACGGCGGGACGCTGCTCCAGCACATGAAGGAGCTCATGCTGCATTGCGACCTGCGCGCCGGCGAGCGCATCTTCTACTACACCACCTGCGGCTGGATGATGTGGAACTGGCTCGTCAGCGGGCTCGGGACCGGCGCCGCCCTGGTGCTCTACGAGGGCAATCCCGGCCACCCGACGATGAGCCGACTGTGGGAAATGGCCGAGCGGACGCGCATGAACATCTTCGGCACCAGCGCGAAGTATATCAGCGCTTGCCACAAGGCCGGCATCCACCCCGGCGAAGATTTCGACCTCGCCGCCTTGCGGGCTGTTTGTTCGACCGGCTCGCCGCTGTCCGCGGAGCTGTTCGAATGGACCTACGCCAACGTCAAGCGAGACCTCATGCTCGCGTCGATCTGCGGCGGCACCGACATCATTTCGTGTTTCATCCTCGGCAATCCGATCCTGCCGGTCTACGCGGGCGAAATCCAGTGCCGCGGACTGGGGATGGATGTGCACGCCTGGGACGAGGAAGGCCACGACCTCGTCGGCCAGAAGGGCGAGCTGGTGTGCATCAAGCCGTTCCCTTCCCAGCCGGTGTGTTTCTGGAACGACCCCGACAAACGCAAGTACCGCGCTGCGTACTTCGAGCATTTTCCCGGCGTCTGGCGCCACGGCGACTATATCGAGATCACGGAGCACGGCGGGATCATCGTCTACGGTCGCTCCGATGCCACGCTCAACCCCGGCGGCGTGCGGATCGGCACGGCGGAGATTTACCGCATTGTCGAAGGGCTCGACGAGGTGGTGGACAGCATCGTCGTCGGCAAACGCACGGAAGATGAGGATGTCGTGATCGCGTTGTTCGTGGTGCTGCGTGAGGGCTTGACGCTCGACAAGGCGTTGCGTGACAAGATCAAGGAGTCGGTGGCCGCGGGTGCCAGCAAACGCCACGTGCCGCGCATCATCAAGCAGGTGCGTCAGATTCCGCGGACGATCAGCGGCAAGAAGGTCGAGCTCGCCGTGCAGCAGGTCATCCACGGGGAGGAGGTCCACAACAAGGACGCGCTGGCGAACCCCGAAGCGCTCGACGAGTTCGTGGACATCGTCTGAGGGTGGGGCGCGCGGCCGTCGTGTGCCGCGCGACCGGCGCGGGCGGTATCGGCCGCGGCGCTAGCGCATGATCCAGCGGCTGCCGAGCAGGCGCGGTTCGATGAAGTCGCGGTAGCGTTGGGAGGCGGGCAGGA
>JALSRY010000211.1 GCA_026984555.1 Phycisphaerae bacterium | reverse complement strand
GGACCAACCCCGGGCGAGGTGGATTCCGCCGGCCGCGCTTACCCGTACAGCGAAACCGCTGCCGGTGAATCCGTCCGCCCCAGCTTCGGATCACGCGCCCCCGGGAGGACACGACGGGGGTGAGGCACGGGCATGGCGGGCGGACGAGACCACGTTCGTCCGCGGGTTCGCCTGCGACCGGTCGCCAGAGTCTATTATCGGTCGAACGGGTTGTCTCCCGAGCCGGCCGCACGCATTATAACGGCGTCGCGGCCGACGCGAAGGGCTCCGACGGGAATTGTTGCACGACGCGCTTTGCGCGGCTGGTGCTGGAGTTCGGCCGCGCCTGTCCCGATAAGAGCATTGGCGTATCCCGCCTTGAAGGCGTGGTGCCGGCGCTCTATGCTGATGGTTGGGAAGCGTGGTCGATCCTCCGGAGGAACGCCAGTGTCGCGTGTACGATTCGTCTCGTTGCTGCTTGGCACGACGTTGCTGAGCGTCACGGCTTGGGGGGGGATCTTCGAAGACCTGTATACGGGCCTGAACCTCTACGGAACACCCACGGGTTTTTCCGGCGGGGCGCAGACCAACGGGGGACGTCTCGGTCGCGTCCGCGTCGTGCCGAATCGCCTGGGACGTGGCTACCGCGTAGAAGTCGATCGCACCTTCGGAAATGACGCATTCGGCCGCCCCGAAGTGTACGACCTCGGAAACTACGAACTTCAGCTTTCCGGCTCGACACAGGCGACCTTCGGCTATACGTCGCGCGGCATCCTCACCGGCAACGCGGACATCCTTGCCAATAACCTCCAGTACACGCTGCGGGGCAAGAACGGTGTGCAAGATATCGAGGTGCAAGGCCGACTCGACGTCAGCTCGCAAGTCGAGGTCAACGCCCTCGGGTTCTACACGCTCCACATGGAGGTCAACAACACCAACTCGCGACTCACTGCGAACGGTGTCGCGGTCGGCGGCGATGTAGACACCGACTGGGACATCGGGCCGATCAACATCCGCGGCAATGTCTTCTACGACACCGCCCTGACGCTTCTCTCCTCTTTCGGGTTCGACACCAGCCAAGCCGCCGGCCTGTTCGGCGGCTCGCCCGTCAACCTCATCAGCAACCAGCTCACGGACTTGTTCAAGACGCATCCGCTGGTCGCCGGTGATTTCGCCACGATCGACACCGGCGGCGGGCAGATCAGCGACGCCGCGGCCCAGGCAGCGCGCGACTTCGTCACCGGTCTCACCCGCGGCAGCACAGCCGACTCGGACCAGATCGGCCCGCCCGCGCCGTCGCCCGGGTTCGTGCCCGAGCCTTCCGTGCTCGTGTTGCTCTCGCTTGGCTCCCTGCTCGTGCTACGCCGCCGACACTGGTAGGGTAGAATCCCGCCCCCTACTTCCGTTTGCTCGCCGGCGTGTACGTGTGCGTGGTTCCGCGCGCGGGTTGTTCGGCATCGATCCCGCACGATCCGCCTCCGCCGGCGTCATCGGCTATACTCTCCGCCGGCGCCGCGCGCGCCCGCACGCGGAATGCGCCGCGCGCGAACCTGCAACCGCAAGATGAAATACACGCGTGTGAACATCGCGGCGATCGGCTACGAGCTGCCGCCCAACGTCGTGCGCTCGATCACGCTCGAACAACGGCTCGCCGCCGTCTATCGCAAGTTCGGCATTCCGCTGGGACAGCTCGAAGCGATGACCGGCATCCGCGAACGCCGCTATTGGAACCCGGGGCAAACCATGGCCGATGGCGCGACCGCCGCCGGCCGCAAGACGCTGAGCGCGGCCCGTTTCGATCCGGGCGACGTTGAAATCCTGATCTACGCCGGCGTGTGTCGCGACAACCTCGAGCCCGCGACCGCCACCGCCGTCGCCGACGGGCTCGGCATCGGCCGTCGATCGGAAGTCTACGACATCTCCAACGCGTGTCTGGGGGTGCTCAACGGCATGGTGCAGATCGCCAACGCGATCGAAGTCGGCGCGGCGCGGGCGGGACTGGTGGTCTCCTGCGAATCCGCCCGTCACATCGTCGACCAGACCATCATGCGCCTGCTCGACGAACCGAACCTCGACTTGTTCAAGACATCGCTCGCCACGCTTACCGGCGGCTCGGGGGCCGTCGGCGTTCTGCTGACCGAACGCACGCTTGCGCCGAACGGACACGCCTTGCTCGGCGGCGTGGCGCGCAGCGATTGCCGCCACCACAAGCTGTGTCGCTGGGGGCCCGTGCGCGGGCTGCTCGGCAGCACCCCCCAGGTCATGGAAACCCACGCGATCGACGTGCTCAACCACGGCGTCGCGTTGGGTGCCACCACCTTCCAGGATTTCGTGCGGGAACTCGGCTGGCAAGATACCGGCCCGGACCGCATCATCTGCCACCAGGTCGGCGCGACCAACCGCGAATCCATCCTGCGAGCACTCGACATCCCGCCGCAGCGCGACTACTCGACGTTCGAGACGCTCGGCAACATCGGCACGGTCTCGCTGCCGATCACCGCGGCCCTCGCGCAGGAAAACGGCTTCCTCCACCCCGGCGACCGCGTCGGCCTGCTGGGCATCGGCAGTGGCCTCAACTGCCTGATGCTCGGCGCAGCCTGGTAGCGCCTCCTGCCGCGAACCGAGCACCGGCCGGCAGCCATCGCCCCGACGACGACACGCTACGACAGCGGCTCGGTCATCCGGCGGGGATCGAGCAGCTCGTCCAAGCGTGCCTCGTCGAGCTCCAGTGTGCCGGCGGCGATCTGCGCGCGAGCTACCTCGCGAACCGTCTTGCCGGTCGTGTAGGCTTCCTTGGCGATCTCGGCCGCCCGGTCGTACCCGATCAGCGGCGCCAGGCTGGTACACATCGCCAGGCTCCGTTCGATCAGCTCGTTGCAACGCTCGCGGTTGGCGGCGAGCCCGACGATACACTTCTCCCGGAACACGTCGGCGACATTCGCGAGTAACCGGGCGGATTCGAGCAGGTTGCGCGCCATTACCGGCATGCCCGTGTGCAGCTCGAAATTCGCGAGCAGGCCGCCGGCGTGCGCCACCGCCGCGTCGTGACCGATCACCTGGCAACACGCCTGGAGAACCGATTCGCACATGACCGGGTTGACCTTGCCCGGCATGATCGAGCTACCGGGTTGGAGTGCCGGCAGGAGCAACTCGCCGATCCCGCAGCGCGGCCCACTGCCCAGCCAGCGGATATCGTTCGCGATCTTGATCAGGCTGATCGCGATGGTCCGTAACACGGCCGATGCGCCCACGGTGGCATCCCCCGAGGCCTGCGCCTCGAAATGGTTGGGGGCCTCGTGGAAGGACTCGGAAGTCTCGTGGCTCAGGATTTCGCAAACCAGCCGGGCGAAGTCCGGGTGGGTGTTGAGCCCGGTGCCGACCGCCGTCCCGCCGATCGGCAACTCCCGCAGCGTGATGACCTTTTGCATGATTCGGCGATCGGCGTGACTGATCTGGGCGGCGTAACCGCTGAAGACCTGTCCCAGGCGGATCGGGGTCGCGTCCATGAGGTGCGTGCGGCCGATCTTCACCACGTCATCGAACGCTTCGGCCTTGGCCTTCAGCGCGGCGCCGAGCCGGTGCAGCGCGGGCATGAGCGTTTTGTGCAGCGACTCGACCGCGGCGACGTGGATCGCCGTCGGGATCACGTCGTTGGACGACTGGCCCATGTTGACGTGATCGTTGGGGTGAACGAGTTTCGAGCCGACCTCGCCGCCGAGCAACTGCGTCGCCCGGTTGGCGATCACCTCGTTGGCATTCATGTT
>JALSRY010000210.1 GCA_026984555.1 Phycisphaerae bacterium | reverse complement strand
GTCGATATCGGTATCGGCAAGAACCTGTTTCTTGAGCTTGGCGTTTTCCTGCTGGAGTCTGGCCAGCTCGTGGCTGTTGTGGACGTAGTCGCTGACCAGGTAGGCGCCGACGCCGACGAGCACGACCGCCGCCGCCGCCGCCCCGATCCGCAGTCGCCGCTTGAGCACGGCCCCCGGGGGGACCGGCTCTTTGGGATTGAGGAAATCGAGAGCCAGCGCACCATCCTTGTTGAGCCCCCACGCGAGCCCGAGTGCCGCCGCGAAGCCGCGCAGTTTTTCCGCGTCGTCGGCGGGCACGCCCAGCGCCGCCGTCGGATCGAAGATCGTCGCGGGCTGATCGAACCGTTCCTCGACCGTTTCCAGCAGGTGCTCTTCGACGCCGGTCCCGCCACCGATGACGATCTGGTCGATGGTCGCCTCGGCGTCGGTCGCGCGGTACGCCTGAAGCGTCCGCGTGATTTCGAGCAGGAGGTCGCTGATGGCGGCGGCCTCGACCGCGTGACCGTGCTCGTCGCCGTCGGGGCGGGGGGCCTCCGCGTCTTCGACGAGATGGGCGGCGTGCCGGAACGGCACGGTTACGTTGGCGGCGCGCGAGAAGGCCAGTTGGCCATCGCGGACGACGTCGATCTCGGTCATCGCCGGTCCGACATCGACGAACAGCACGCTGCGATCGAGCATGGCGGGCAGGTGGGTCAGGCTCACGATGCTGCCGTAGGGGCGAAGCCCGACGCGGGCCGGCACGAGCTCGGCGGCGGCGCACACGGCCTGCAAGTGTTCGAAGGCCTCGTTGCGCACCGCGGCGAGCAGGACTTCGGTGGCCAATCCCTGTTCGTCGCGTGCCGTGATGACAAAATCGATCCGGGCCTCTTCGAGCGGAAACGGCAGCTCGCGCATGGCCTGGAAACGCACGGCAGCGGCAAGTTCGTTGTCGGGTGTGGGCGGCACGGTCAGCCGGTTGAGCACGGTACGATCGCGGGGCACGCTGACGATGGCGCGGGTGAGCTTGATCCGGTGACGGGCCAGTTGCCGGGCGATATAGCCGCCGAAGGCTTGGGCGTCTTCGTTGTCGATGTTCTTGGGGATGAGGTGGGCGTGTGCGTCTTCGAGTTCGATGCCACCTCCGGTTCCCACGCGGGCGACGACGATGCGCAGCACGCGCTTGTCCCAGTCGAGACACAACACCTTGCGAGCGAGTTTGATCACGGCGTTCATCCTTGGCCGGCGTCGCGAGGCCGGCGGGTTCTATTGCGAGGTCACCAAGACGTTCTCGCTGTCGATCGGCCACGCGAGCCCCAGCCGGGTCAGGTCACGATGATACTTGATCTGGGCCATGGGGCCGATCATTTCGATGATCCATTCCAGGCGTCGAAACGTCTGGAGATGGTCGGCATATCCGACCACCTCGATGTGAAACTGGTACGCCTTCGTGGTGATGTACGGGGCGATTCGCCGAAAGGTCGCGGCATCGACGGCGCCGGCGATCAGGGGCCACGCCGGCGTGCGCAACAGATCGGCGCCGGCCTCGGCCCGCCCGGCAACGATGGCCGCCGCGGCCTCTTCCGTCATGCCCGGAATCACCTTCAGCACGCGCAGGGGCGCGGCATTGATGTTGATCAAGCCCTCGATGGGTTTGTTCGCCTCGGTGGGCGGCCGCACACTGATGCGATCCATGATGTACGCCATCTCGGCCGCGGTGATGGGGCTGGCGGCCAGCTCGGCAGGCAACTGGTCGCCGGCGGCGTTGTTCGGATCGTTCGGGTCTGCCCCGCCGCCGGTCGCCTGGTCGATCCCCTCGTTTTCCGCGCCCGCACCGGCGTAGAGGTCGGCGGCGCTGTGCATCTTCTGGAGGACGGACTGGTTGCCGGCGATCGTGGCGATGAACGTCGCCGACGCGGCCGATAATGGGGGCTGCTCGGCGTCGGCGGCTTCTTCGGCGGCGGCGAGGTCCGCGGCGATCGCCGCCTGGACCACCTGGGGACCAGCCCAGAGGTTGATCCGAGCACGATTGTCGAGGGAGGTATCCACTTCACGGGAGAAGACCGTCAGGAACGGCGCGATCCCGTAGTCGAGTTCACCGTCGCCGTCATCGTAGGGCGGGAAGCTCGCGTCGCCGTCGTCCTCGTTGGAATCGAGGATCCCGTTTCGGTTCACATCCTCGCCGTAGAGCACGGCGGCGGTCACGCCCTTGACCAGCAGCAGCTCCTCCACCGTGTCGAAGCGTCCATTCTTTGCGTTGTAGGCCGGTTCGAGCGTGTTGTAATAGTCGTTCTCGGCGCCGCCCTCGCGGGGCTCGTTGTCCTCGTCGCGCCAGTCGAGAATCGCGTTGACGATTTCCTGCGGGTTGTCCACCTGGAGGCCGACCAACAGCGGCGTGAGCAACGCCGTAAGCTGCTCGTCGGTCGCGGTGTTGAGGTTGAGCTTCGAGCTTTCGGGCGTCAGGCCGAAACGCATGGTGTCCGGGGGGCCGTCGTAACGCGGCGCAACCACACTGTAGCGCCATGCGGGCGAAACGTGGCCGGCCTTGAGCATGTCGCGTCGCGGCGTACCCTGGCGCACGGGATCGCCGTCCCGCTTGTAATCACGGGCCCAGACGAGCACATGACGGAAGCGGTTGGGATCGTCGAACCAGACGGTGGCGTTGTCGCGTTGCGTCCGGAGCAGGTACGTGACTTCCTCGAACCCGGATTCCGCCGCCAGCCGGGCCTGGTGGCCGTCGGCGACCGCGCGGATGCCCTCTCCCTCGGCGCGCGTAAAGAAGAGGAAACCCGCCATGGTCAGCGCTAAAAGCGCGATCATGAGCAACACGACCACCAGGATCATGCCCCGTCGGGGGGGGCGCCGGCCGCGGCTCATTGCACCCCCTCCACGCCGAACTGTTCGGAGACCTGTTTCCCGACGCGTTGGATGCGACTGGAGAAGAATCGGTCGGCGGCGGGCATGCGCACGATCACGCTGTAGCGGTCGGGATGGGGCAGGTCATCGCCGTAGGGGTATTCTTCGATCGGGAATTCGTCGAGGTCGTTGTTGGCGAGTTCGTCACTCGTGATCGGCTCGAAACCGATGGTGATCTGGATGAGCTGCGGGAGCGAGTCGCCCTGGGTCACGTCCCACTGGGTGGTCCACTCGACGCCGTCGAAATAGCGGAACTCGAGGTAGCCGATCTCGGGGGACCAGATGTCGTTGCGCACATCGAGCGGTTGGTCGAGTTCGACGAGGAACTGGTTGAGGGTCTTCTTTTCGGTCCGCATGAGGCCACCGACGATCGGCTCGCCGTTATCGTCGGTCTGTTCGGGATCGACCCAGAGCCAATAGCTGACCTGGGTAAGATCGGCCTGCGCGGGCGGCTGGTCGGCACCGTCCTCCCAGAACTCGTACTGATGTCGCGCGGGCAAGCGGGCGGTGAGAAAGGTGATGGTGCGCCGGTCGCCGACGAGCAACGGAACCTGCTGCTGCTGCTGGGCCATGACCGCTTTCTCGCCGTTGTCATCCCGCGTGGGTTCGAGCATCTCATCCTCGACGATCGGCTGTTCGATGGGAAAGCCGATGGATTCGAGACCGACGACGCTTCGCAGCTCGGATTCCATGTGCGACAGCACCTGGCGGGCGATCTGGAGCCGACGGGCGCGGGCGATGACCGCGTCGCGGGTGTGGATCACCTGCCAGAAAAACGTCATCATCGCGCCGAGAAGAATCACGATCAGGCTGATCGAAATCAGCACCTCGAGCAAGGTAAGCCCCGGGCGCGTGGAAC
>JALSRY010000209.1 GCA_026984555.1 Phycisphaerae bacterium | reverse complement strand
ACGCTGACCCGCGACCTGCGCAGCGTCCTCGATGCCTACGGAGCCATCGGCAACGGAGACCGCGTCGTGGCGCTGCTCGATACCGGCGATACGGTCACCGAGTCCGACAACGCGAACAACTGCATCGCCGGCAGCGGGCTGCCGGTCGACCTGGTCGCCACCTCGATCGCGGTATCCGCCGACGAAACGACCACGACCGCCCGCGTCACCTACCGCATCGACAGCCCCGCCAACGTTGCGCCTTTCGATCTCCGGGTCGGCGTAGACCGGAACGGCGACAACCAGATCGACGCCGCCGACGGCCTGCTTCAGACCATCAGCGTCGCCAACGCCGCCGACCGGGCGCCCGGCACGCACACGCTCGATGTCGCCGACTTCCGCGGTGTGCTCGACGGGTTCGCGACGCGGCTGGCCGATGGCAACCGGCTGCTCGCCGTCGTCGATGCGGGCGATGTCGTCAGCGAAAGCGACGAGGCCGCGGCGTCGAACGTCGCCAGCCAGGCCCAGACCGTGGACATACAGCTCGACGGCGTCGTCCTGTCTGACGAAGAACCGTTCACCGCGACGGTGACCTACACGGTCATCAGCCCGGCCGCCGTGATGCCGTTCGATCTGCGGCTGACGATTGAAGACCCGGTCGTCGCGTCGAAGACGCTCGCCACGCTGACGGGCGACCCCAACCCCGGTACGCACGTCGTGACCACGGACATTTCCGGCGCACTGCGTGCCAAGAACATCGCCGCCAGCACGACCGTGAAGATCGCCGCCACCGCGGATGTCGGCAACACCGTCGGCGAGGCGGATGAGGCCAACAACCAGAAGGACCGCACCGCCGACTACCGTGTCGACCTCCAGATGACCAAACTCCAGTTCTCCGGTTCCGATGTGGACGTGCATTTCGACATATCGTTGCAATACCGCGTCGCGTTCAACCAGCCGGTCGAGGATTTCGCGATTGCCGTCTACGCCTCGCCCGACGACAACACCAGCATCGGCGCCGGCGACGTGCTCCTGCGGCGAATCGACGTAACCGCGGCGGCGGACAAGACGGTCGGGCTCCACTCGCTGGACATGACCGCCCTGGTCGTTTCGTCCGCGGATTTCCCCGCCGGGGACTACTTCCTCAAGGCGCGCATCGACGACCTGTTGGCCCTCAACGAGGTCTCCGAAGACAACAACATGCTCACGCAGGTCAACGGTGCCACGAACCTGCTCAACGTGGACGTGGACGGCGACGGGCTGACCCGCGGGGAAGAGTCCGATGGCTTCGACCTCGACGGCATCGCCCGCGCCGACCGCATGCAAACGTCCGCTTTCGACAACGGCAACCAAACCAAGGACACCAAGATCGACACCGACGGCGACGGGCTCAACGACAAACTCGAACGCGACACGGGCACCAGCCCCACGCTCGCCGACACCGATGCCGACGGCCTCCCCGATGGTGTCGAAGACGCCAACCGGAACGGACAGGTCGATCCCGGCGAAACCGATCCGCGCAACTGGGACACCGACGGCGACAAACTCAGCGACAACGAAGAACTCACGGGCTTTACGCTCACGCGCTACGCTCCCGGTTCAAACTCCGGCCGGTTCCGCGACGCCACCGTCGTTACCGTCAAGACCGATCCGCTCAAGGCGGACACCGACGGTGACGGGATTTCCGACTGGGACGAGATCAATACCTGGGCCCGGGCCGCTTCGCCCGAAGCGATGGCCAGCCTCGGCCTCGCCGATCTCGCTGCCCGCGACGGCCAGCCGGTGAACAAACCGGTGCGCGGCGTGCGGACCGATCCTACCCGCGCCGACACGGACGAAGACGGCCTCGCCGATCCCGATGACCCGGCACCCCAGGTCAACCCCGCCCGGTGGGGCTTCGATATCGACGGAGACGGTGACTTCGACGATGCCGACCTCGCCGCCGTCCGACAGGCCGCGCTCGATGCCGGCCAGGACGTGACCCACTTCCCCACCGACACTGTCGCGTTCCAGCGGCAACTGGTGGATTTCGACCAGGACGGCGACGGTTTCCTCGAAGCCCCCGATGCCAACGGCGACGGGTTCCCCGACTTCACCCGGTATAACGAGGCAACGCTCGAACAGGCCTTCGGCATCGACTTCAGCAACAACGGAACCCTCGACGACGGATTCGATGTCGGCGGTCTCGGGCAGGGAACCGAACAACAACCCGACCCGCGTGAAGGCAGCGTCGGCCGCGGAATCATCCGCTTCGGAACGTTCCGCGTGATCCACGACGCCGAGGGGCTGATCGCCGGCGACGGCCGAATCGACCTCGTCGACAGCGGCGGACAGCTCATCCCGACCGACAACTGCCCGAACGAGCCCAACCCCGACCAGCTCGACTTCGACGGCGACGGGCTCGGCGATGACTGCGACGCCGACCTCGACAACGACGGCGTCCCCGAGCCGCTCGATCCCGTGACCCAGGCCCCCACCGGCCGCGTGCTACCGCCGTTGTGCGGCTTCGGACTCGTGCCGACCCTGGGCTTGACCCTGACGGGCCTCGCCGGTGTGCGGCTCTCGTCCCCCCGGCGCAGGCGCCGGCGCAGGTAACGACCCGCGCGCCAGGACACGCGCGCGGCGACCAGTCCGTGGCCCAACCTCGACACCGGACGGGTCGCTTCGCGCCGGAGAACAGCGCATGGCATCCACCGGAATCGCGCGAATCATCGCCGGCGCGGCGACGCTGCTTACCCTCGTGGCCATCAGCGGTTGCCACACCACGGGGCACCCCGTGACCGCGACCCAGCCTGCCCAAACACAGCCCGCGAGCCAGCCCGCCCGGGCGCAGGATGTGCTCGCGGGCTCGGACGCGCAACGCGCCATCGACGCGCTCGAGCGCGACTGGCCGCGCGGCCAGCGGCGCCCCGCCGCTCCACCGCCCCACCCCGTCATCGACCAGCCGCGGCCCACGCGCCGCTGAAATATTGCCGCGTAACCGACTTCGCGCTCGGGAGGTAAAGACCGCTACTCCCAAGGCCGACGCTCGCGCCCCCCCAGACCCAGGACAATTGCAAAGTCGATAACCCGCGATATATCCCTGTGGCACCGGATTGCATCCGGTGGACATCCCAATAACTCTGTGGCACCGGTTTGCAACCGGTGCACTTCCCCCGATGCCCTGTGGCACCGGTTTGCAACCGGTGGATCTCCCAATATCCCTGTGGCACCGGATTGCATCCGGTGGTCCTCCCGACACCTTGTGGCACCGGATTCCATCCGGTGGACCTCCCGATGGCCTGTGGCATCGGGCTCCATCCGCTGGGTTCCCCGTTGTTCCCATGTTGGAGAAGGCCAAAACCGGCGACCTTGCGCTCGCCCTGCCGAAAGGCTCCTCGCGGGTACTTGTACGCAGCGATATTCTCCGTATAATGCCTGTGTTGCCACGGGGACGTAGCTCAGCTGGGAGAGCGTCGCGTTCGCAATGCGAAGGTCGAGGGTTCGAATCCCTTCGTCTCCAATCAATGCAACTCACGTCGCCCTATGAAGATACGGACACATGCCGGCCGTCGGCAGCGCGGTCCGCTGTGCGCAAGATCGCGCCCGCTGACCGCGCAATGCGTTGAGCGAACCGCGCGACGGTCGGCGTGCCGACCGCCGTCCTTTTCCAGGTAGCCGCGAATGGCGCCGGCGATGAGCTCCGGCACCCCATTACCGCGAGTGTGCACCGTCAGGCCGCGGATCAATCACGCCCGGGGCAGAACGTCGATGATGTCGCAGGCTTGCACTGGCCACTGCATT
>JALSRY010000208.1 GCA_026984555.1 Phycisphaerae bacterium | reverse complement strand
CAGCAACGGGCCCACGCCTTCGGTCAGTGCCCAGCGCAGATACACCCGTCCTTTTTCGGAGATCGTGGTTTTCATGGGCTTCGTGGCGCGTCAAGCGTCGGGGTCGAGCTGCTCGATCACGCGAGCTTCGATTTCACGGGCCCGCCGCAACGCCTCGCACACCTCGCAGGCCCCGCCGGCGGCGCGGAAGGTTTCTTCGGCGTCCTCGGCGGTTTCGCAGGTGGCGAGCGTTTCGACGACCTGGTCACACGCGGCGGCCCAGCGTGCCGCCAGCTCGACGTCGCGTCCGCCGAGCTTGCCCCCGATGCTCCGCAACCAAGTTGCGAGAGCGGTGCGGGCGGCGGTGTGCACGCGAATGGCCTGGCTATGCTGCCAACCGAGGGAGCGACCCGACGCGGGGCGCGCGGGCGGATGGGCGAGGGCTTCGCACCAGGCGTCGTATGCCGCCGACCCCGTCAGAAGCCCCCCATCGACGGGCCACGGCCCGCGCCACATCGAGCAAGTGGCGTGCACGGCTGTCTTGAACTGCTGCGCGGGGGTCCAATCCGTCGTGGGACGGGCGAAATCCTCGATGATGTACGCCTGGTGGGCCGGACCGATCAACGGCAAGGGGCTGGCGCGGTGCCAGAGCGTATGCCCGAGCAGCATTCCGCCCGCCTGCTCGACCAGCACGCCCCAGAGCCGTTCCCGCGGAGGAGGCCAGCCGCGCCACGTCAACACCCGCTGCCCGTGTTCGAGCGCCCGGCGAATCAGCGGGAGGTAGCTGTCTTGAAAGTGCCGAGCATAGCCGGGCGAACGGGCCAGCCCCATCGCGGCCTGGGGCGGGTGCAGCTCGCGCAGTTGCAGGCCGTAGCGTGTTGCGACCTCGAGCAGGGCGGCGTCGCGGGCATAGGTACACCACCAGCCGAGCTCGTCATCCGGAACGGCGACCGTGGCCATCCCGAGACCGAGCACGGCCACGATCTCCTCGTAGGGCCGCGACAACCCGTGACAAGCCAGGATCGCCCGCAGGCTCACCGCGAGCGATTCGTAGTGATGGGGTGCTTCCAACCAGCGCGTTTGCACGACCGCTCCCCAACGCAACAACGGACCGTTTGCTTCACGGTGCGCAGGGTATCCGACCCGCCGGCGAATGCAACGCGGAGACTAGCCCGCTCGTGCATCCGGTTGGGCCGAGCCGCCGGCGATCCGCGACACGCTCCGCCGCGCGTTACCGCAGTTTCATCCGGGCGAAACGACGATAGGCGGCGAGCAGCCGTTGATGGCGACGGTGGCGGATGTTGAAACCGAGCTCGTCCATTTCGCGCAGGGCTTCCTCGGCGTCGATCCCCTGCATGTGCACGCGAAACAGCGCACAGTACATTCCCGTCCGCTGCTGGCCGATTCGACAGTGGATCAGTACGGGCTGGTTGGCTGGTTCGGCCACGAGATCGAGAAAACGCCGAACCTGTTCCTCGGTCGGGGGGTTCTTGTGGTTGGACGGCAACGTCACGAAGCGCACGTCCCGTTCGTTACAGACCTGGCGTTCGTCCTGCTCCCACGCGTCTGGATCGGCGGGGTCGCGGCTGCCGCGCAGGGCGACGACGGTCTTGATGCGGTACCGGTCGATGAGGTCGCGCAACTCGTCGGGGGTGGGCTGGCCCGAGCGATACAGGACCCCCTCCTCGACGACGCCGAAATGCCGCAATCCATCGTAGGGAGCGCGAAACCAGCGTCGGATAAAACGGGGTACGATCACGCCGATCCCCTCTCCAGCAGTTGTGGGCGTCCCGGCGACACCGCGCGCAAGCGACCGGGCGATCCGGGAACGCCGGGGCGCGCAGGCCGGCGGCGTGCGCGGCGGTCTGTCGCGGATGCGTTGCCAGTCGGCGCGTCCGTTCGGCTGCGCGAGGTCGCACCCGTTATCAGGGTCACTTCACACGCGGCCGGCCACGGGCGAGGCGCTCGTACCGGGCGTGCTGACCACCGGCGCGAGATCCGTGCTCCCCGAATGCGCTAAACGGGTCGGGACACGACACCCGTGTTGCCCTCGGCGGGCGGTTACGACCGCGCCACGATGCGAAACGCCGCCCGCTTCTGGGCCACCTTGTGGCCGATTTTATCAACAATCGTGACCTTCACCACATAGCGGCCGGGAGAAAGTGTCGCGGGCAGACGTACGAGCGAGGAAATGAAACAGTCGTGTCGGCGTGAGCGGCAGCGATCCACGATCGCGTCGTCGTTCATTTCGAGCGCGACATCGCCCTGGGGCGTGAGGATATGCGTCTGCATTCCGAAGCGTGACTCGAACCCACCGTCTTTCCCGGCCACCGCCACGAAATTGCGCAGCTCACAGTAGACGACGAACTCGTTGGTCCTTCCCGCCGTGAACTCGGGCGGATCGAAGGGGGTGTAGTTGCCGAAACCACGCACGGAGCGGGCGACCACGAGCGTTGGGATGGTCAGATCGGACAGCGGGACGAGTGCCTCGCGTAGCTGGGTCAGTTGGTGCAAGACCCGGTCGATCTCCTCCTGGGGCTGGGCGCCGTGCGCATCGCGAATCGCGATCAGCGACTCGACCATGCGGGCGGCCATCTGCTGCTGTTCGCGCGAGACGGACTGGAGCGGGCGGCGTGCCTGGTCATAATGCCCGGCCATCACGGCGAGCACACGCTGATCGAGCTGCTCGCGAAACGACCCGCCGGGCGACTGGGCCAACCAGCGATCGACCATCTGCTCGAACGTCGGCACGCCGGTACCAGCCGCGCGAGCACCAGCATTGGCGGCAGCAGGTCCGCGGGCGGCGGCGGGGCGATTCGTGATCGCTCCCGACCGCGCGGGAATCGCCGTCACGCCGCGCAGAATCGGCGCCGCGGCCGCGGATTCCGTTTTTGGCGGAGGCGGCGTTTTCGGGGGCTCAACAGTGGGGGACAGCTTGGCGGGGCCGGGCGACGGCGGCGTTTTTTCGCCTGGGTCGCCGGTGACGTCCTCGATGGCGGCATAGCGGTAACCACCTACAGGCTCGTAGGTTATGTCCGACTCGGACGCTCGCGCCGCCGGCGATGTCTCGGCTGCGACGGGCGAATCCACGGGCGGTTGCTGCATCCGGGCGGCCCAGCGCTCGATCTCGCTCATCTCCCCCGCGGCGGGGCTCTGGGGGGCCTTGTTCGCATCGCCGGTGGTGTCGTGATCCACGATTTGTGGCGGCTCCGCGGGGCTGGTCTGGGAGGGTGTACGTCGCGGCTTGACGCCGGTACCAGCCTGAAAGAGCGTGCACCCCGCGTTCGTGAGTGCCAGCAGGGCGCCCGCGGCCAGCGTCGCCAGCCAAGCGGGTCGCGGCCGGTGGTAGCAATGGGCCGGGTATCCGGGGTTGGGATTGTGTGCCCCCCCTCGCAGGTTGAGCATCGAGCCCGCCTCCATGCGGATTCTCCGTGCGTTTGTGGCGATGTTATCGGCTGGATCGGCCGCCGACCGGCCCGGCGGGGCCGGAGTGGTTCAGGATCCGAGCCAGAGCAACAGCGCCTCTACGCCGTGTTCTATCGACCGGATGCCCACCTTGGCTTGTGCGTCGAGGTCGGCCAGCCCGGCGAGCGCGCGCTCCAGGCGTGCTGGTGGGAGGCGACGGAGAATGGTTTGCAGGTCTTTCTCGCGGCCCCACATGCTCACCTTGGGGGCGACGTTGCGCAGAGCGGGTCCGCTTGCGACGAGCTCGTGGGCCTTGAGGTAGCTCCGCAGTTTGAACGCGATACCGCCGACGGCCTTGTACGTGGCGGCGGGGTCGCTCGCGATCACCTGCTG
>JALSRY010000207.1 GCA_026984555.1 Phycisphaerae bacterium | reverse complement strand
CCGTTTTGTCGTCCCCAACGGCCGGCTCCGCGTCGTCCCCCGAGGGGGGCGACGATCGCTCACCCGCGCGCGGGGTTCGCCCGGCTGGTGGACACGAGGTCAAGCGCCATGCCCAGGTGCAGTTCGAGAAGTGGGCGCTCTGGTATGATCGCTCGTGGCTCAACGAGTTCTTGTTTTTCCCGAGCATCCGCGCGTGCCAGGAGGAAATCCGCCGGTGGCAGACCCGCCGCGGCCCCACGCCCTATCGAATGCTCGATGTGGGTTGCGGAACGGGCTCGTTGCTGAACATCATGGCGGCCGATCCGCTGGCGGCGATGCTGGTGGGACTCGACTACGCCGGCGAGATGATCCGGCGCGCCGGCGAGAAATTCACCCATTCGCCCCACGCCGAAAAACTCCACGCGCTGCGCGGCGACTCCGAGCGTCTGCCTTTCGGCGACGCGACGTTCGATGTAGTGACGTGCTGCAATTCGTTTCATCACTATCCGCACCAGGCGGCCGCAATTGCCGGGTTTCGACGGGTGTTGCGGCCCGGCGGGTTGTTGATCTTGATCGACGGGTTCCGCGACAACGTCATCGGATGGGTCGTGTTCGATGTGGCGGTGGCCACCTACGAAAAGCACATCCATCACGCATCGTGGCGGGAAATCCGCACGATGATCGACGCCGCCGGGTTTTCGCGCATCGAGCAGCGGAAGGTAAACGTGCTGGCACCGCTGTTGGTGAGTACCGCGATGGTGGAATCTTCATAACCGTTTTGGCTACAATTGGTTACGCAAAATGGCGTGGGTCGATGCGGTTCGAGGCAATCTCACGGAAATACCTGAAAACCCCAATAGACGCCGCGGCGTGTGTGGGCCACCATACAGTTCCCCTCCAAAAACGCCCGGATGCGGTTAGCTCCCACGCTCCTCCCCGGGCGTTTTGCTTTGCGCTCGCGGCGGAGCGGCAGCCCAAAATACCGTGTTTCCCCAATTGACACGTAGGACGCCGTAGGGGACAGTTAGGGCAAAGGAGCTTCCACGGCTTCTATTGGCTTTCCTCGGCCCCGGTTCCCTCCCCCGGGGCCATTTTTATAGGTCCAACCGACACGACCCCGGCGCTCTTCCACGACCAGCAATACCGGGGCAATTCGCCAAGGGGGCGTCGGCCGCCGGGGCGCAAGCCAACGGCCCGGACGGCGCGTGGCCGCCCGGGCCGCAGCACGGGTGGGGGGGAGGCGGTTCGCGGGGGCGCTACGGGCAGTCCGACCCGTACACCGCCAGCATGAACGACAGATCGGCGAGGTCCACGTCACCATCACCGTCGAAATCGCCGTCGGCGTAGGTCATGCCGCCGGTCTCGCCGTAGTGGGCCAGCAGGATGCTCAAGTCGGACAAATCGACGTCGCCATCGCCGTCGAGGTCTCCGGGGTGGTCGCCGGCGAACTCGTACGCGCCCATATCGACGATGGGGGGGCCGCCGGTACCGGTATCGGGAACGACCGGGTCATCGACGAACCGGGGTTGACCGTCCAGGTCGGTTGTGATTTCGGGCGGCAGGGCCGCGTTGTTGCCCGCATCGGTACATGGGGAACATGGCTGGATGTGGAGGTCGTCGTCGAGCGTGCCGGCGACGCCATCGGGGCCTGCGGAATCGACAAACCGCGGTTCGGCGTCGATATTGCCGGCACCACCCAGCCCGCCGGAGAGCCCCTGGATGCAGTTATGGTCGAGGGTAAGCACGCTGGCGTCGATTTGCGCACTTTGCCCCGCGCCGTTTTCGTCGGTGTTGCCGTAGACGATGCAGTTGGCGAGCGTCACCGGGCACGGACCGATGGCGTAGATGCCGCCGGTGAGGATGGCCGCATTGCCCGCGAAGGTGCAATTGATGAACGCGGGCGACATGTCCCCCAGCACGCTGTCCTCGGTGCAGGCCGCACCGCCGGCGGCTCCAGCCTGGTTGCCGCTGAAGACGCAGTTCACGAACGTGGGCGTGCCGCCGCCGTAGTCTCCGCGGTAGTTGTACACCCCGCCGCCGGAAAGCCCCGCGTGGTTTCCGAGGAACGTACAGTTTGTGAGCATGGGGCTTCCGCCGAGGTTCAGCAGGCCGGCGCCGAAGCGGTCCATCTCCGCGCCGTCCGCGTTTCCGTCGGCGATCGTGATGGCGTCGAGGACGGTCTGGGAGCCGACGGTGGAACAGGTCACGACGTGGTAGGCGTTGTCGTCACGGTTGGCTCCGCCCGGGAGGTCGTCGCCGGCGAGGTCACCGCTGAAGATCGTTCGATTCGCGGGATCGGCGAGGTCACGCTGGTCCGGGCTGGTTTCGGTCCCTCCGAACGAACCCCGCAGCGTGATCCCGTCATGAAGCTGGAACGTCGCGGTGCGGTCGCCGGCGGGGCCCGGCGTGTACGTACCGGCGTGAAGCCAGATCTCGGTGACGCCGGGCTCGCTGTCGGCGATGCACCAGGCGGTGTCGAGGCTGGTAAGGGCGTCGGCCCAGCTCGTGCCCGTATTGGCACCCGTCGCGGCGGGGTCCACGTACACGTGGTCGAGACCGGCGAACTCGCAACTGTCGGGGATGCCGTCGCCGTTGCAGTCGAACTGATCGCCGCCGGCGATGTCGCATTCGTCGGGCACGCCGTTGCCGTCGCAGTCGCCGCACCACGGGCTGCCGTCGCAGTTGGCGATGTCGTAGTCGTCCCGGACACCGTTGGCGTTGCAGTCGTAGCGGTAGACGGCATACAGCGCGTTGCTGCCGATCTTGGAGCAACCGTACTCGATGCGCATGTACCCGCTCTCGCCCCACCAGGTGCCCCACGAGTTGCGCATGATCCATACGCCGTTGGAGCCTTGGTTGTCGTCCCAGCCGACGAGCACCACGGCGTGGTTGATCGTTCCGTTCCAGCAGGCGTTGAACACCCCGCCGCTGTATCCCTGAAAGGCGCTGTCGACGGCGACGGTGACCGAAATGGGACCGTAGTCGTAGATGGCCTGCTTGAGATTGTCGATCGACCATTGGTCGCCGGGAACGTAGTGCCAATCGTCGAACCAGTACGGGTGCTGGTAGGGGCAGCCGCACGCGGCGTCGTATGCGACGTAAGGAAAATCAGACTCGCGCACCGCGCCCCAGTCGCCGCACGGATCGAGCCAGCGGTCGTTGGGCCGCATGTAGCCCATCGCCGCCGACGGCCAGCCCCCGTTGCAACTGCCGGCGGCGGTGCAACTGACGAGCCATTGTTCGGAAAGGTTCGTGCTCACCCCGTCGTTGATCAGCACGCTCGCTTCCACGACGCCGATGGCGCTGAACGCCCAGCAACTCCCGCAGCCGCCCTGGTTGCGGATGGGCGTGACGCCGTTGGTGTCACGCCAGTCGAACGCGTCGGGCAGGTCTCGGGTGGGATAGCCCAGCGAGCCCACATGCTCGGCGTAGTCTTTCTCCCAGTCCGCGGGAACCACCGTGCCGCACAACTGGTCGAGCGGATAGTCCGTGGCTCCGTTCAGATCGACCGTGAATGTCCACCCCTCGATCCGCCCACGCTCGCGCAGTTTCTGGATGTCCTCCTCGGTCAGTTGCCCCAGCGCCGTTGCGCAAACCAGGACGAGGCTTGCGAGCGCACATGCGACGCGGACGGCCCGGCCGGGGCGCGACGGTTGACGGGTGATCGTTGCAAACATTGGCTCCTCCCAGCGGCTCAGCTCCACGATGCGATGGTGTCGTCGATTCGGCGGGCGACGGGCGGCTTCGCCGCCGGCGGGCGCCCCGGGTCGGAATCAGGTTGCCGAATACGGCACAATGCCCCGTCCCACTATA
>JALSRY010000206.1 GCA_026984555.1 Phycisphaerae bacterium | reverse complement strand
GGGAACCGCACAGGTCTTGTCCGATGGACACCGGAAAAAGTCCGGCGCCTGCGAAGGACGCTTGTAACGCTCGTGGTTGCCCTTGACGCGCAGCGGATCGCTCCAGCTCATCTCCGGATCGAGGTATTTGTTCATCGGCCGCCGTTCAGGCGGGAAACAATACACGTCCGAGATGTTGACGGGGTTCCCTCCCTGAGTGTCGTCCCATTGGCCGCGCGTGGCATCCGGAACGTCGCCGCCCCAGACAAACTCGGTGTAATACGCGTAGTGAGGGAAATCAAACTCGTCATCCACGTACCCCGGCGGGAACGTGAACACCATGTCGGCCTTGTCCATCATGTAGCTGTTTTCCGCTTGCGCGATCGAACGCAGGTTCGCCAAGCACTTGGCGATACGCGCCTGTTCCTTGGCGCGGCTGAGGGTTGGCAGAAGAATCGAGATCAGCAGCGCGATGATCGCGACCACCACGAGCAGCTCGATCAGCGTAAAAGCCCGGGTTTTCCTTTGCGGTTGTGCCATAATAGCGCTCCCTGTGGCCGCGACGCGGCCGAAATAATACGCCCCGCGATGGGGCTCCCATAATGCGGCAACTCGCCATGTACTCGTATAGCCTATCGGGCCTCGGGCGGCGAGTCAACGTCATAAACGCGCTTTCTTCGCCAGTATCGCAGCCAATGCGACGGATTTCCGTCACACCTGGCGACCACACGCGCCGCCGACCCGCTCGTTTCGCCTCCTCCCCAAAGCCGATAGAATCGTCCCAGATGGAGGCGCTCGACGTCATCCGAAAAGACCCGCGCCTGACCGGGCTTTGCCGGCACCTCGCGCAACACGACACCCCCGCCGTCGCTGCGGGGTTGTGGGGCAGTAGTGCGCCCATTCTCGCGGCAATCGTGGCGGAGCGTTGCCGCCGGCCGTTGCTTTACATCACGGCGCACGAAGACGAGGCAGACGACTCACTCGATGACATCGCGCTGACCGGCATCGACGAGCCGCTGTGGCTGCCACAACTCGACGCTTCCCCGGAGGACTTCGACACAGACGCGGAAGCACTCAGCGAGCGACTGCGTGTATGTGTTCGGCTGTGTGATACCGACTCGTCCGATAATGCCAGCCCGATCGTCATCGTAGCGTCCATTCACGCGCTGATGCAACCCGTGCCGAGCGCGGCCGCCATCCGCGACGGCTCGCGAACCATCGCCGTCGGACAACAGCTCGACCCCACCGATCTCGTGGAATGGCTCACGCAGCAGGGTTTCGAACGCGCCGACCAGGTGGGCCTGCCCGGCGACTACGCCCGCCGGGGCGGAATCATCGACATCTACTGCACCGCCCACACCGACCCGGTGCGCGTGGAGTTCTTCGGCGACGAGGTCGAGTCGCTGCGTTTGTTCGATGTCGGTACGCAGCGTTCGACGCACCCGGTGGATTCGATCCGCATTCCGGGGCGATCGGTGTCATCCATGGCGCCACCGGCTCGTACCCGCCCGGGCTCCGACGGCGCCCCCGGACGCGCCTCCACCAGTTTTTTCGCGATGCTCCCGCCCGACACCATCATCGCCTTGCACGAACCGGCCGAGATTCAAGAGCTCGGACGCACCTACTGGCAACAGCTCGGCGAGCGTGTCGGCATGGTTCCGGTCGAGGCCGTTTTCAGGCGGGCGGCGGATTTCACCCAGCTTCACCTCCAACGGTTCGACCCGGGCGGCGAGACCAGCGTCGATCTCAGAATCGGCAGCCTGCCCCCATTCGAGGCCAAGAGTGCCGAGGCGCTGCAAGCCCTGACCCGGCTCGCCCAGGATCGCGATGTCGTCGTCTTGTGCGACAACCAGGCCGAGCGCCGCCGTTTCGAACAACTCCTCGACACGCTGCCCCAGCGCCCGCCAAACGTTGCCGCCACCGTGGGCGTGATGCACCGCGGCTTCGTCTGGGGACCGCTCGCGTTCGTGCCGCACCACGAGTTGTTTCGGCGCTATCGCCAGCGGCGGACGTTGCGCAAGGTTCAGCCGGCCCGACCGATCGACAGCTTCTTCGACCTCGACACCGGGGACTACGTCGTACACGCCCTCCACGGCATCGGCCGGTTTCGCGGGCTCAAAACGCTCGAGCGCTCGGGCCGGCGCGACGAATACCTCGCGATCGAATTCGCCGATCACGCCGTGGTTCACGTACCCGTCAGCCAGATCCACGTCGTACAAAAATACATCGGCAGCGCGCGCGGCCGCCCGCGACTCAGCAAGCTCGGCGGCAGTACCTGGAAACGCACCAAGAGCCGCGTCGCCGAGGCCGTCACCGACCTCGCGGCCGAGCTGCTCGCGATCCAGGCCGAACGGGCGGCGTGCGAGGGCGTCGCCTATCCGCACGACACGGACTGGCAGCGGGAGTTCGAGGAAGCGTTCCTCTACACCGAGACCGAGGACCAGTTGCGGGCGCTCGCCGAAATCAAACAGGACATGACCCGACCGCGACCGATGGACCGGCTACTCTGCGGCGACGTCGGCTTCGGCAAGACCGAGCTCGCCATCCGAGCCGCGTTCAAGGTCGTCGAGTACGGCAAACAGGTCGCCATCCTCGTGCCGACCACGGTGCTCGCCGAACAGCATTACCGCACGTTTCGCGAACGCCTCGCGGACTATCCGTTCGTCGTCGAAGCCTTGTCGCGTTTCCGTACCGCCGCCGAGCAACGCCGGATCATCGAGCGCGCCGCGCGGGGAGGGATCGACATCCTGATCGGTACGCATCGGCTGCTATCCAAGGACGTGCGTTTCGCCGATCTGGGACTGGTGGTGATCGATGAAGAGCAGCGGTTTGGCGTCGAGGCCAAGGAGCGGCTCAAGCACCTGCGCGCCAGCGTGGAGGTGCTGACGCTCAGCGCCACGCCGATCCCGCGCACGCTGCACATGTCACTGCTGGGTATTCGCGAGATATCGTCGCTGGCCACGCCGCCGATGGACCGCCGGGCGATCGTCACCCAGGTGCGCATGTGGGATGACGAGCTCGTGCGGACCGCGATCCTGCGTGAACTGCACCGCGACGGACAGGTGTATTTCGTCCACAACTTCGTGCATGACATTCACACGGTGGCCAATCGCATCCGCACACTCGTGCCGGAAGCTCGGATCGTCGTCGGCCACGGGCGCATGCACCGCGCACAGCTCGAAGACGCGATGGGCCGCTTCGTGCGGCGAGAAGCGGACGTGCTCGTCTCCACGAACATCATCGAGTCGGGCATCGACATCCCGACCGCCAACACGATCTTCATCGATCGCGCCGAGCGATTCGGACTCGCGGACCTGCACCAGCTTCGCGGACGCGTCGGACGCTCGCGCCAGCGGGCGTACTGCTACCTGCTGCTTTCGCCCAAACACCCGCTCAAAGACGACGCCGCCCGGCGTCTCAAGGCGGTCGAACAGTACAGCGAGCTGGGGGCCGGCTTCCAGATCGCCATGCGCGACCTCGAGATCCGCGGGGCGGGAAACATCCTCGGCCCCGAACAGTCCGGCCACATCGAAGCCGTCGGATACGAGATGTACTGCCAGCTCCTCGAACAGGCCGTGCGCAAGCTGCGCAACGAACCCGCCGACCTGCGGCGAATCGTCGCCCTCGACCTCGGCATCACCGCATCGATTCCCAAAGCGTACATCCCCGCCCAGCGGCATCGCATGGAGGTCTACAAGCGCCTCGCCGGCGCACGCACGATCGAAGACGTGCGTGTTCTTTCGGGCGACCTGCGCGACGCCTACGGGCCGCTGCCCGACGATGTGCAGACACTGCTGGCGCTGGCCGAAATCC
>JALSRY010000205.1 GCA_026984555.1 Phycisphaerae bacterium | reverse complement strand
GACGTTGACCACCGCCGGCAGGTACGCCGAGTCCGGCGACCACTCCGCCGCCGCCCCGAACGCCTCGCGCAGCCGTGTCTGGAACACCCCCGGGCTGAGTCGCAACAGGTGCCGGTGGACCACCGTGACCGGCACGGCCTGCGCCGCCCACGCGATGGACTCGGCTCCTTCCTCGCCGTGACGCGCCATCAGCACCGCGATGCGTTCGGGCCGTTCGGACGCAGCCGCGGCCAGGTACGCGGCGAGGCCGTCACGCTGCGCGTCGGGCATGACGTCGGTTTCGAACGTGCAGGCGCGATCGAACCCGGTACGGACCTGGTGCGTCGCCCGCGGCCGCCACGTGTCCCGCCGCACGCGGATCGCGCCCGAGAGCCTGCGCAGTACCGCGTTGACCATTCCCGGTGCCCGGCGTCCGACATGTCGGCGTGCCTGCTCGACCGCTTCGTTGACCGCCGCGAAAACAGGGATCCGGTCCATCCACAGAATCTGGTACGCCGCGGTCAGCAGAATGGCCCGCAACGGCGTGCGCACGCGGCGCGGATCGTACCGCGCCACCGCGGACAGCACGTGGTCGATCGTCAGCGCGTGCCGCACCGCCCCCAGCGCGATCTGGCGCGCCAACGAAGCCTCGCGACCGCGGAGGTGACGCTGCTGGCGCAGGCGACCAAGCGACTCCTGCACGAACCCCCGGCCGTGCAGCACGTCCACCACGGCCTGCAACGCCGCCTCACGCCCATGCAGCGATGGTTGCGCATTCGTCCTCTTCGGCGGTTCGGTCATGCGTCTTCCAGCGGAAGCAAGCGCGCGGGCGGACGCACGGACCGCCCCCGGGCGAAGGCCTCGAAACGCATCAGTTTACCCCCGGCCGGTCTGACCTCAAGCAGACGCACCCGCCCCCGGCCAGCCTGCACGAACCCGTCGGCCAAAAAGCCCCCCGGCGCGATCCCCGACTCGGGCGGGCCGTCGCCCACCGCTTGCGCCCGGGCAAGCCCCAACCGCTGGCGTTTGCCCGCCGCATCCTCGAACACACACGTCGCCACCGGCCACGACCACAACCCGTTGATCCAGCCCGCGACTTCCGCCGCCCGAAGCGACCAGTCGATGCGACTGTGCGCGCGAGAGAGCTTGGGCGCCCACGTCACCGCGGCGGCGTCTTGCGGTTCCGGCGTGATCGTTCCCCGCTCCAGCCCCGCGAGCGTGTCCACGATCAACTCCGCCCCCAGCCGGGCCAGCCGATCGTGCAACTCGGCCGCCGTCTCGGTTTCCCCGATCGGAAGCTCGCGACGCCCGAGAATCGGACCGGCGTCCCACCGCTCATCGAGCTGAAAAACCGTCACCCCCGTCACCCGTTCCCCGCGAATGATCGCCCACTGGTACGGCGCCGCCCCGCGATACTTCGGCAACAACGAGCCGTGAATGTTCACGCAGCCCCGCGGCAACGTATCGAGCACCGCCCGCGAAATCTTCTGACCGAACGCCGCCACCACGCCGATGTCCGCATCCCCGGCCACCTCCGCGAAATCGAGACCGTTCACGTCGGCGGTCTGGATGTGGCGGACGCCCAGCCGGTCCGCGGCCGCGTGGACGAACGACGGGCGCACCACGCGACCCCGACCCGCGGGGCGGTCGGGCTGGCTGATCGCGCAGGCCACTTCGTGACCCGCCCCCACCAACGCTTCCAGCGCCGGGCAGGCGAATTCTCCTGTTCCCAGAAAAACCAGACGCATCGGCGGATTCTCGGGCGGACGGTCCCGCCGAACGCGACTCAACGCGACCCGCGAGACTTGTACGCGGCCTCCAGCTCACGAAGCCGCTTGCGAACCTTGATCCGGTCTCCCGGCCCCATGCGATCCAGGATCAGAACCCCGTTGAGATGATCGGTCTCGTGCTGGCAGATCCGCGCCGGCAACTCCTCGAGATCCACTTCCACCGGCTCGCCCGCGAGATTCTGCCCCACGATCCGGCAACGCAACGCCCGGCGAACCTGCACGTACACCTCCGGGATCGACAAGCACCCCTCCTCGGCCTCCTTGTTGCCTCGCATGTCGTGGATTTCCGGGTTCACGAAAACGCAGTCATCCCCCTCTTCGCCCGTAGCGTTCATCACAAACAAACGCTTGAGAATCCCAACCTGGGGCGCCGCCAGGCCGACCCCCTTGCCGGCGTGCATCAACTCGATCATCCGCGCGGCAAACGCCGCCAGATCGTCGTCAAAACGTGTGATCGGCTCACAAACCTTGCGCAAACACGGATCGGGATAGTGAACGATCGTCAGTTCCTGCAAGTCAACATCCATACCCACATCGCACCCGGCGGCTGAACAAACCTTCATCTCGGCGCCCGGCGTCCCGCGCTTCGGCCCGGACCGCCCGCGTTCGGATTATAGCCCGAACCCCACCACGAAAGGAAAGCCCTGATCCCGAAATGCCCCGCCCCCCCAAGCCACCACGACTCGATCCCGCGTTCTCCCAGCGATCGGAGCCAGCCCCCCGCCGCCGCCCGCCCCGGAGCGCCGCCCCCGGCCCCGGTCGCGATGCAGTAATCAGAACGGTTGCCCCAACAGGAACGAGCGAACGACCCGGCGGGACATCTGCTCGTTGTTGAACACCAGCGGAACGAGCAAGCTCAAGTCGGTATTGGGCATGCGGAGATAGTCGGCCAACTCGCGACGCCACTGCGGCCCGAACGTCGCCAGCTCATCCTGCGGTACCGCCGCCGCCAACGCACGCAACGCCACCTCCGCGGCGATCCAACCCGAGCGCATCGCGGGGTAGATGCCCTCGTTGCTGAACGCGGCCACGAAGCCGCCCGCATCGCCGATGAGCACGCAGCGTTTGCCCACGTGGGTTTCCAGGTCGAGGGCGGCTCCCGCGGGGGAAAGGCGCATGCGCGGGGCGGGCAAGTCATCGGGCAACAGGCCCTTGTGCGCCGCGGCGGTGTTGAACGCCACGAACGCCGACCGCACTTCCGCCGGCTCGCCGCGCATCATCAGCGAGACTCGCCCACCGTTTCCCGCCCGCATCACGGTGACGACCTGCCCGCTGCGGCTGGCGCCGACGGCGATTTCCAGGCCGACGCCCTTGCTTCGCGACGTGAACTCGACGAAGGCGCAGCACGGCAGGCGCGGCACCCCGATCGCGGGGGTGAGCCCCGCCCGCTGGCCGACGGGCGAATGAACGCCGTCGGCGATCAGCATGATTCGACCGACCACGCGCCGCCCGTCGCGCAGATGAGCCGCGGCCTCGTCCTCGCCCAGGTGGATGTCAGCGACTTCGACGCCGGTGATGGTGTGCGCGCCGGCGCTGGTGGCGCAGTCGAGTACCGCGTCGTCGAACGGGCCGCGGTCGATCAGCCACCCGCGCAACTCCGGATCCTCGATATGCGCGCTGCGTTGCAAGTCCCAGGAGTGCAAGCGCACGCTGGAGAAAGGACGCGCCCCGGCCTTGCGGGCGACCAAACCGATATCCGCGCACATCGCCACCCCGGCCGGTCCCAGCCACCCCGTGCAACGCCGCGGACGGGGCACACGAGCCCTTTCGATCACCGCCACCGTGGCCCCTTCGCGGGCCGCGCGGGCCGCGGCGGTCGCGCCGGCGGGACCACCACCGACAACCACAAGGTCGAATCGATCAGGAACCACGCTCACATCCTCGCCCTACTTCATTTGCTGCCAGAGGTAGTCTTCCGCCTCGCGAAAACGCTCGAACGTCCGGCGCAACGACTGCTGAATCGCCCGGATTTCCTCCTCCGAACCCTGCAACGGCTCGCCCGGCGCCGCCGCGTGCTCGATCGCCTCGAGCCGCGCCACGGCGTCGTTGAGCTCCACCGCCGCCTCGGCAAAAAACTGCGCCGCCACGAACGCGTCGTTCTTCTTGATCTCTCCCGCCGGCGGCTTGAACAGCCTCCACGGGTGCAGCACGATCTCCAACATGAGCGCGTTGGCCCGGTCGCTGACCTGCTTGAAGTTCGCGATCGTCCGGTCCAGCACCGGACGATTCAACACGAGCATCTTACGGCCCTCGCCGGTCATGACGCGCACGTTCTCCAGCGACGCATTCAGCTCCGCCATCCCCGCGTGCAGCTCCCCCATCAGCGACGCCGGATCATCCCGGTTCAACTCCGCCCGAATCGCCGGCAACAGGTCGGCATTGACCGTGCCCGAAGCGGTGGCCACATTCGTGAGCGTCTCATGGAGCGGCGCGCGGCTCTCCTTCAGGATCGCATTCGCTTCCATCAGCCCCGCGTCGAGATGACGCAACACCACGTGAACCCGAGACAACAGCGTCGCCTCGTCGCCCGTGCTGAGCTGGCGTCGCAAGGAACCCGTCGCCGCGTTGATGTTGCCAACCACCGAGTGTATGTCGCTCATCAGCGATTCGCGCTCGGCCGGGCTCAGATCACGCCGCAACGACGCCGTGATCGCGTTGATATCGGTCAGACTGGTGCTGATCTGGTACGCCAGCGACCCCTCCGCGTTGGAATCCACCATCCGTTCCAACTTGTCCACCATCCCCCCCGGACCGAGCAACCGCCGCGTCAACGACCCGATGGCGGCAGCCAGACTCTGTGGCGGCAAGCCGTCGATCGTCGCCGGCGCCGGCGGCGCGTCCGCCGCCCCGACGTCCAGAATCACCAACACCCCCCCGCCCCCCACCGGCGGCTGGTCCGTCGTGATCCGACAGTCCTCGTGCAGCACCAGGTCGGCGTCGATGTCGGCATCGACGTAAATCATCAAGTCCCGCAGCGGCTTGCCGCCCGCACCGCGCACTTCGTCCGACTTCATCCACACGCGCGACACCTTCCCCACCTGGAGCGCGCCGCTGAGCATCACGGCGCTGCCCTCCTTCAACGGCGCCACGCCCTGCTCGTGTCGAAACCGAACCGTGATCTTTCTGGTATGCACTCCCAGCCGCGGGTACACGAACAACATCGTGCCCACGAACAAGCCCAGAAACACAAGTACAACCAGCCCCAGTACGAAATCCTCGCGACGTGACTTCATGACGGTGGATCCCAGTCGAAACATCCGCCGACCAAACCGGGCCGCTCCGCAACCCGCAGCCGGCAAACGTGCGGCGACATTGTACCCGCTCCGCTCGTCGTTGTCCGACCCGCCCGACACAAACGCCGGCGTGTCTTTTGATGCCGGAAACCCGCGCCGAACCACGCGCCCCCACACTTCGAGCCGCGCCGCCCCCCGCTCGCCGCCATCAGGCCGCGCATAAGCAGGCGGCGACGTGACCAGGGGGCCAACGTCGCCGCCGTGAAAGGGATTGGGCGTGCGGGCAGGTTCCGGTCAGCCTTTCGAACCGCCGGCGACCAGAGCGTAGAGGTCGCCAACCGCGGTCTTGACCGTCACCGACTGGGCGGAGAGCTCTTCGGCCGCAGCCGCCGACTCCTCGGCGTTGGCGGCGTTCTGCTGCGTGGCCTGGTCGATGCGGGTGACGGCGGACGCGATCTGGTCGACGCCCCGGGCTTGCTCGGCGCTGGCCTCGTTGATGCCGCCGATGAGCTCACCAACCTGGCTGACGTTCTCGACGATCTGCGCGAGCGCGGTGTTCATCTCCTGCGAGACGGCGGCGCCCTGTTCGACCTTGTTGACCGCTTCCTGGATCAGGTCCGTGGTTTCGTTGGCGGCTTCGGCACTGCGCATCGCCAGCGTCCGCACTTCATCGGCTACGACCGCAAAACCCTTGCCGTGCTCGCCGGCGCGGGCCGCCTCGACCGCCGCGTTGAGCGCCAACAGATTCGTCTGGAAGGCGATCTCCTCGATGACCTTGATGATCTTGCTGATCCGCCCGGAAGCCTCGCTGATGCCACCCATGGCGTCATTCAGACGCCCCATCGTCTCGTTGCAGCCCGTGACCGAATCGCGGGCGTGGCCGGTGAGCTCGTTGGCCATCTGGGCCTTCTCCGAGTTCGCCTTGGTCATCGCCGACATCTCCTCGAGCGCACTCGACGTCTGTTCCAGTGAGGACGCCTGCTCACACGAGCTCTCGGCCAGGCTCTGGGCGGCACCCGAGACCTGACTGGCCGCGTCACTGACCTGATCCGCTCCGTCGTTGAGCATACCCACCGACTGGAGAATGGGCGTCGTGACCGCGCGGCGGATGTACACCAGCACGACCACGAACACGACCACCGCGACGCCCAGCGCCCCGAGCTGGATGTTTCGCATCAGGGCCGTGCGCGCTTCCGATTTCTCCTGGAACATGCCGACGGCTTTGTTCATCTCCGCCAGCAGCGTCTGGTTCTCTCCCAGCACGATGTTGAGTGCTTGCAGGAATCGTGGATTGGCCGTTCCTTCGTCGCTGAAAATGACATCGATGCTGGCGTTGAACGCCTTCCACAACTTCGTCACTTTCGCGAGCTGGGCCCGAATGGCCGGGTCGTCGCACGCCGGCAGTACGGGCTTTTGTTTGCCCATGCTCGCCGGCCCGCCCTGGATCAGGGCCTGGAGCGTTTCGGCGAACAGCTTGCGCGCGCCCATCGCCTCGGTCTTGTGCTCGGAAAGGCTCTTGGCTCGCGTCGGCCACGATACCGAGATCGCCCCGCGCAGCTCCCCGACCTTGTAACCGGTCGCGTGGTCGTCGGGATATTTATCCCGCACGAATGCCGGAATCTTCTCCGGGTCGCCGTGGCAGGTCAGGCACGATTGTTTCACGAAAATCGGCCGCATGTAGCGCATCACCGCGTGATCGCCATCGACCACCTTTTCGACCCAGTCGCGTCCCTTCCACCCCTTCGGGTCTTTCGCCATCATCGCCAATACGCGAGCCTCGTAGGCGTCCGGCTTGTTGGCCGGGTTGCGGTACTTGAGCGATACCTGCCGCAACCGGAGGTTCTTGTCCTTCGAAAACGTCGCCGCGATCTGTCGGGCGGCCGCAGCGGGCGCGAAGTTCAACGTCGTGTCGGTCAGCTTGAAATCGCCCGCCTTCTTCGCCGCGGCGATCGACTTCGCCAGGTGGCTCCGCGTATCCACGAGCAAGTCCACCTGCTTGCGAGCCTCGTCCGTCTCGCGCAGCTCGATCACGTACCCCAGCGTCGCCTTCGTCAGCTTCTGCGTCAGCATCCGCTGCCGACCCGCCAGGTTGATGACGACGGCGTCTCCCTTCTGGGCCTCGGTCACCCAGAACGTCACACCGACAATGCCGGCGACCAGTACGGCGAATACGCCGAGAATGAGCCCCAGCCGAGCGTTCAATGAGAGGCGTCGAGTCATTGGATTCTCCCGTGTGGCCTTCCGACGGCGCGCGTAGGTGTTCCCGGCGGCGCCCGGCCCGCCACGACGCGGGCGGCGACACGCCTCGATCAACAAGTTTTATCGTCATTCGGGATCGCGGCTTGACTAGCAATCGGCGAAAACGGCCACGCTCCAGGTAATTGCCCGGACTGGGTCGAACAGCGGATGTCATCGCGATGTCAAAAGAAAAAAAACACACCCGCACCAGGAAAAAAGTTAGCGGCCCCGCCACAGCCGCCGATGCGTCCGGGGCAACGGCTTACGCAACGCAGTTCTTGCGCAACTCGCTTCCAACAGCCTGTCAACAACTCGAAACCCGCCCGGACGATTTGCACTCGCGGTTTTTATAGGCAACACTTGAGGTGCGACGTTGAGGTCGCGAAGGCTCGGCACCACGGCCGATCCTTGGCAGCTCCGGCAGGGGGCCGGTCACCTCAAAGAGCGTCGGACGGTCGGCGGCAACGCGCGACGCGGCGTGAGGCGAACGCATAAGCCCGAGGTGGACGGCGCTCGAATGCTTGGGAACGGACCGGTGCGAAAACCCTACGAGGGTTGCCTCGTCCCCCGCCCGAAGGGCTCGCCCGCGGGCGCGGAAGAGGTTGGCGAGAGCCGATCGATACTCTGGGGTGCCGGCTGAAGCGGTCTGCCTCCGCGGATGGATCGCTCAGCAAAGCACGAGAGAGGAGAGCGGCGGAAGCCGCTCAAGGCTGTCGCTCAAATGCCCTGGAAGGGAAAAAACCCAAGGGAGCAGCCGGCGGTTGCGCGTGCTAAACACACGCGGGGTCGCAAGGGACTTCCCCAAGGGTCAAAGCCCAGGAGTCGCGGCCTGCCGCGACGGGTCGCCGCTTCGGCGGTGGCGGTAGTGGCGGGAGAAACGACAGGTGGGTTCACACGGGTGGTAACGCCCGCGTACCTTGTGGAAGGGGAAAGCTCCGAAGGGCAAACCCCATGAGCGCTGCCGGCACGAAACAAGGCCGGCACGGGCTCGGAAGGAGAAAGCCGCCGAGAGGGTAACCAAACCCTGAGGGCGGAACGTAGCGGGGCGCGGAACCCCCGCGAGCAGTGGACTTCCGGGTCTTGATGTGCTGTAGGGGAGCAAAGTCCATGAGAGGAGCCGGTGTGCCGCGTGCGACCGGCTAGGGTTCACTGGGCAAAACTCTACAGGGAGGCCAACTCGGCGAGAGGATTCGGACGGCCGGTTTGACTATCGGTCTTCGAGGTTCGGCACGGGAAAACCGCAAGGCCGAGGCAACGGCCAACGGCGAAGCGGGTTCGTCTAACCCATACGGACGGTACCTTGTCGAATCGAATACTCTGAGCGAGACGCCAACCCCACAAGAGGACGACTCGTCTGCGGAAACGTGGACGTTTCGAGCAGTGGGCCCGAATACTCTGAAGGACGCCACGGGCTTCTTCGCTCCACCTCGCGTCGCCTTTTTTCTGCGCCCACGCTGCGTCCTCCCCCCCTGGTTGCCGCCCCCCTTGGAGCCGTCCTGCCGCACGGACCGTTTCCCGACCTGGAACGAGCGAAATCCGACACGTCGGTATCCACGAAACCGCACAACCCGAGGACACGCACCGACCCGCCCCCACCAGACGCCGCGGCATACCCCCCGGCCGCGATCCCCGCACCTTGATATTTGGTGTTTGTTAGGTTACACTTTTCCGCGGCGAAACGAACAGCTTCCGGCATCCGATCAGCGGATGGGCGAATTGCCAGAACCACCATGTGTGCGCCTCGATGCTCCGCAGCCAACGACTCCGCCCCGGGGCGTGTCCCCGCCGCCGGCCGATCCGCAGCGCCCGCCGCCAGCGCCGCGTCCTCTCGGGGTCGGCCACGTTCTGAGAACCCACTGCGCTATGCCGAGCTTCACTGCCTGAGCAACTTTTCGTTTCTCCGCGGCGCCTCGCATCCCGAGGAGCTTGTCCATCGGGCCGCCGAACTGGGATACGAAGCCCTCGCCCTGACGGACCGCCACTCGCTCGCCGGCGTGGTGCGTGCCCACCAGGCCGCGGAGGAATGCGGGCTGCACCTGTTGATTGGTGCGGAGATCGTCCCCATCGACGCCCCCCCGCTCGTGTTGCTCGCTTCCGACCGCGGCGCCTACGGGCATCTGGCGCGTCTGCTGACACGCGGAAAGCTGCGTGCATCGAAGGGTTGTTGCGAAATCCGCCTCGACGACATCGCCGACCTGGCCGAGGGCCTGATCGCCATCGCGTTGCCCGCATCCCTTGGCCCCGAGTCCCTCTCGCATCCCTCCCCCACCGTCCAGACGCTTTGGCGATACAAGGACATGTTCGCCGACCGGCTTTATCTCGCCGTCGAGCTCGATCACCAGCTCCCCGACGAAACGCATCTTCGACGTCAGAGCCGACTCGCGGCCCGCGCCGGCGTGCCGCTGGTGACCACCGGCAACGTCCATTACCACGATCCCCAACGGCGTTACCTCCAGGACGTGCTCACGTGCATTCGGCTGCGTTGCACCCTTGCCGAGGCCGGTACGCGCCTCCACCCCAACGCCCAACGCCACCTGCGCCCGCTCCCCGAACTCGCCCGGCGTACCCGCGGCCATGAGGCCGCCGTCGCCCGCACCGTCGAGATCGCCGAGCGTTGCACGTTTCGACTCGACGAGCTTCGTTACGAATATCCGCACGAGGTCTGCCCGGCAGGGATGACGCCGATCGAAACCTTGCGTCGCCTCACTTGGGCCGGAGCGGCTCGGTGCAGCGGCGTGGACCCCGCGGACGCCCCCGCCGCCCTGCCGCCGGCATTACGCCAGCGGCTCGAAACCGAGTTGAAGTTGATTGCGGAACTCGGCTACGAGCACTATTTCCTCACCGTCTACGACCTGGTGCGTTTCGCCCGCAGTCGTGGCATCCTCTGCCAGGGTCGGGGATCGGCAGCGAATTCCGCGGTCTGCTATTGCCTCGGCATCACCGCCGTCGATCCCCGGCGAATCGATCTGCTCTTCGAACGTTTCATCAGCCGCGAACGCAATGAGCCCCCCGATATCGACGTCGATTTCGAGCACGAACGCCGCGAAGAAGTGTTCCAGTACATCTACCGCAAGTACGGTCGCGAGCGTGCGGCCATCACCGCCGAAGTCATCACCTATCGTCCCCGATCGGCGATCCGTGATGTCGGCAAGGCGTTAGGCCTTTCGCTCGACTGTGTGGATGCGCTGGCCAAGTCGCGTGAGTGGTCCGACCGCGAGCCGCTCCCCGAGGCGGTCATCCGCCACGTCGGTCTCGACCCGCACGACCGTACCGTGCGGATGCTCGTGCGTCTGGTGGAGCAGATCATCGGGTTCCCGCGTCATCTTTCGCAGCACGTCGGCGGCTTCGTCATCACCGAATCGCCACTCTGCGAGATCGTCCCGCTCGAAAACGCCGCCATGCCCGGTCGTACCTTCATCGAATGGGACAAAGACGACATCGACGCGCTCGGGATCCTCAAGGTGGACTGCCTGGCGCTGGGCATGCTGACGGCGATCAGCAAGTGTCTTGCGCTGTTGAGCGGCTTGCCAAAGGAAGAACGCCCCTCGTCGGGCGCTTCGTCGCTGCCTGGCCGCGTTCCCCGTTCGCTCACCGACATTCCCCCCGAAGACCCCGCCGTCTATGACATGATCTGCCGCGCGGATACCGTGGGCGTGTTTCAGATCGAGTCGCGGGCGCAGATGAGCATGTTGCCGCGTCTGCGACCGCGGTGTTTCTACGATCTGGTGATCGAGGTGGCGATCGTCCGGCCGGGGCCGATCCAGGGGGGGATGGTCCACCCCTATCTGCGCCGCCGCAACGGTCGCGAGCCGGTGACGTACCCCAGCGAAGCGGTACGGGAGGTGCTGGCCAAGACGCTGGGCGTGCCGCTGTTCCAGGAACAGGTGATGCGATTGGCGGTGGTGGCGGCGGGTTTCACGCCGGGCGAGGCCGACCAGCTTCGCCGGGCGATGGCGGCGTGGCGGCGTAGTGGCAAAATGCAACAGTTTCAGCGTAAACTCGTGCAAGGCATGTTGCAACGCGGTTACAGTGTTGACTTCGCCGAGCAAATCTACAAGCAGATCGCCGGGTTCGCGGAATATGGTTTTCCCGAGAGTCACGCGGCGTCGTTCGCGCTGCTGGTCTATGCGTCGGCGTGGTTGAAACACTACCACCCGGCGGCATTCTGTGCCGCGATGCTCAATGCCCAACCGCTCGGCTTCTACAGCCCCGGGCAACTGGTGCGCGACGCGATTGCGCACGGGGTCGCGGTGCGGCCCGTCGATGTCAACCACAGTGACTACGACTGCACCCTGGAGGCGGTGCAGAGACGACCGCCGGCGTTGCGGCTGGGTATGCGCCTGGTGCGCGGGCTGAGTGACGAAAAGGTACGCGGCATCGTCGCGGCGAGGCGTGCGGGGGCCATCCGGTCGATTCAACAGCTCGCGTTGCGCAACGATGTTTCACGTGAAACACTGTTGCGCCTGGCGGCGGCGGACGCGTTCGGATCCCTGGGGCTTTCCCGTCGTGAAGCACTCTGGCAGATTCTGGCGGCGGAGGACAACCGCCAGTCGCTTTTTGCCACGCTCGAAGCCGCCGAGCCCGCCGTCACCCTGCCACGGGCACCGACCAGCGAGGCGATGGCCGAGGACTACGACGCGCTCGGGTTCTCACTACGGGCACATCCGATCGGGCTGTTGCGCGCCGAGCTGAACTCCCGCACCATCGGACGCCGAAGGCTGCGAATCGTGCCGGCGGCGTGTCTGCGGCGTCTGCGTCCCGGACAAGCGGTCGCCGTCGCCGGCCTGGTGACGCTGCGCCAGCGACCGGGGACGGCAGGCGGAATCACGTTCGTCACGCTCGAGGATGAAACGGGGCTGGTAAACCTGGTGATCCGTCCCGCCGTCTGGCAGCGTTACCGTTTCATCGCGCACGCGAGCGTAGGGCTGGTGGTGGAGGGGCGGCTCGAACGGCAAGGCGAGGTCGTCCATGTGTTGGCGGAGCGTTTGGCGAACCTGGGCCGCCATCTGTCGCGCTTGCGCCTTTCCTCACGCGATTTTCACTGATGGGCCGGCATCACAACAGGCCGACGCGACATCCCCGGACAGCCGGCCGGCGGGTGTCCGCTTCGGCCACGGCCGGCCCCCCGGCCTACCCGAAGAAGGCAGGTCGGCGGCGGTCGCCTGGGCCGGTCAGGCGTTGGCGACGGCGGCCCGGCGTTGACCTTCGATCATGATCTGCGAAACGAAATCGATCGCGCTGGTCCAGTCGGCGCGCAGTTGCTCGCTCCAGGCATCGCCGGCCATCGCCCCCATGACCTCCAGAAGTGCGTCGCGGACCGCGGGATACTGCGCCTCGGTGCAACCGTAGCCGGCGTGACGCTCGCCGAGCGTCAGCAGGGGTTCGCGCAGGGCCTGGGGGTCACGGATGTTCTTGACCACGAGGGTAAGCGCGGCCACGATCTTGCGTTTCTGGTCGTGCATATCCTGAGGGAACAAGCCGCGCACTTCGGGGTGGGCGGCAAACAACGTGGCGTAGAAACGGTCGGCCAATTCTTCGGCTCGCGGGGCGAGCAGTTTGAAAGACTGTTCGATTCGCTCGATCGACTGTTGGTTCATCGCCGGATCCCTTCGTGTGAGCATCGCGAGCGGCATTCCGACACGCGCGGCGACGTCGCCTGTTGCGACGCAGGCATTTCCCAAGGTGTTCCAAACGCCGACACGCAGGTTGGATTCGACACGTGGCCCCGCGACGTGCGGGCGCACGTGTCGCGCCAGCGGTGTTATCGACCAGGCGACGAGGGTGCTTCAGGGAAATCGAGATGCGGGGTGCGCAGCAGCGGCCGATAACCAACAGATGCGTTGCGTCCCCCCACTCCTCCGGGGATCGAACCAGGAGCGACGGCTCACGAGCGGCCGGACGGGCGGCGCGCGGTCGGCCGCGGCGTTGCTACGGCGCGTCCGCTGAGCACTTGACGAGGTGATCGCGCCGGGCGGCCCGTGGCCGCGTGTACGGCAAGCCGGCTTTTGGGTTGGTGGCGGGTCGGCTTTTGGCTCTCGGGGAGTTTCCTCCATACAATGCGCATGCGGGTCGCGTCGTGGAGCGCGGCCCGCGGCCACAACGGGGTGATGGCGGCGCGGCGGCTGTGTCGCGTCCGCGGTGAGACAGTGCGCGATGGTACCAGCGGAAATCCTCAAGAAAGTGCGGCGGATCCAGATCGTCACATCGGCGATGGTCAACGATCTGCTGGCAGGTCAGTACCATTCCGCATTCAAGGGGATGGGAATCGAGTTCGAGGAGGTGCGGGAGTACCTGCCCGGCGACGATGTGCGCACGATCGACTGGAACGTGACGGCCCGCCACGGGCGGCCGTTCGTCAAGCGGTTCCGCGAAGAGCGTGAGCTGACCGTCGTGCTGGTGGTGGATGTGAGCGCGTCGCAGGAGTTCGGTACTCGTGACCAGCTCAAGAGCGAGCTGGTGGCCGAGCTGGGTGCGACGCTGGCGTTTTCGGCGGTGCGTAATAACGACAAGGTGGGGCTGGTACTGTTTTCGGATCGGGTCGAGCGGTTCGTGCGCGCGGACAAGGGAACGCGTCACGTCCTGCGTGTGATCCGCGAGTTGCTGTACCACCGGCCCGCCGGCCGGGGGACGGACGTGGGCGGCGCGTTGGAATACGTAGACCGAGTCCTCAACCGCCGGGCGGTGGTGTTCATCATCAGCGATTTCCAAACGCCCGATTTTTCGCGGGCGCTGAAATCGCTTCGCCGGCGGCACGATGTCATCCCGGTGCTCGTGCGCGACCGCCGCGAACGGGAACTGCCGGCGGTCCGCTACGTCGAGTTTTACGACGCCGAGACGGGAGAACAACTCCTGGTCGACACGTCGTCGCGGGCGTTACGGCAGCGGTTTGCGGCGCTTGCGCGAGCGCGTGAAGCCGCGTTGCTGGCGGGATTTCGCCGGCTGGGGATCGACGTCGTGGAAGTAGAGACCGGGCAATCGTTCGTGGAGCCGCTGCGACGGTTCTTTCACCAGCGGGGGCGGCGGCGATGAGGGGGGAGCGCCGCGGGCCTGGTTGGCCGGGTTGGGCGGCCGTGCTGGTGACAGCCGCATTCGGCGGTTGTCGGCGCGCGGAGCCACCGGCCCCGACGACCATTGTACAGAAGGTAGAACGGGGGCCGATCCGGCTCGTGATCGAGGTGTCGCCGAAGCAGGGATGGGTTGGTGATCCGTTCGCGGTAACGCTTCGGCTGCACCTGCCGGAGGGTTTGACCGCGAAGATGCCGGACGTGTCTTCGCTGGGAGCGTGGCTGGTGGAAGACCCGCGGGTCGGGGGGCCGTACCCGGGCACGGCGGGCGGCAGTGACTGGGAGGAGTCGTTCACGCTCCGCTCGCTGAGCTCCGGTCGGATCGAGATACCGGCGCTGACGGTTCGTTATGGGCGCCGGTCGTCGCAGTCCGGCTCGGAGGCGACGCTGGACCACGATCTATCGACGCCGGCGGTGGCGCTGGAGGTACGTT
This sequence comes from Phycisphaerae bacterium, assembly GCA_026984555.1. Lineage (GTDB taxonomy): Bacteria > Planctomycetota > Phycisphaerae > UBA1845 > Fen-1342 > JALSRY01. Next base: position 2,431 of record JALSRY010000205.1, on the reverse strand, counting down.
CGGCGTTGAGCTCGCAGGACAGTGTCTTGCAGCCGCGTGACATCGCGCCCCCGCTGGTTCCTCGGGCGCCGCCGCCGGGGCCGTTGTTCTGGGCGACACTGGCGCTGGTGGTGGTTGGGCTGGCGGCGTTGGGGTGGTGGTTCGTGCGTTGGTCGCGTGGCCGGCGTCAGCGTCCCGCCCCACCGATTCCGCCGGTGGTGTGGGCGCTGCGAGCGTTGGCGGAGCTGGAAGCGGGGGACCTGCTGGAGCGTGGTGCGTTTCGACCGTTTTATTACGGGCTGAGCGAAATCGTGCGTAGCTACATCGAGCGACAGTTCGGCCTGGCGGCGCCGGAGATGACGACGGAAGAATTCCTGCGGACGCTGGCGCAGAGGCGTCATGCGGTGCCTTTCGACGCGGGCCGGCTGCGTGATTTTCTCACGGCGTGCGACCTGGTGAAGTACGCCGCCTACGCCCCCCGCGTCGAGGACGCGCGAGCAGCGGTGCGAACGGCACGGGCGTTCGTCGATTCGACGGCCAGCGCCGCGGAACAATCGTGTCGCGAGACCGCGAGCCGGGTCTCCGTATCGGCGGAGGACGCGGCATGAACCCGGTGATCCACAGGCATCTTCCGCTGACACCGGCGTGGCTCCAGTGGCCCGAGCCTTGGGTCTGGTTGTTGCTCGGACTGCTCCTGCTGCCGCTGCTGTGGGTCGTGTGGATGCGGCCGCGGCGGCAAACGGTGGTTCGCTTTTCGGGGCTGGCGACGTTGCGTGGCGCGGGGGGCGGGATGCGGCGCCGGCTCCGTCTCGTGCTGCCGGTGCTGCGCACGATTGGGCTGGGGTGCCTGATCGTGGCCGCGGCGCGGCCCCAGCGGCCGGATGAATCCACGCACGTTTTCGCCGAGGGAATCGCGATCCAGATGGTTGTGGATACGTCCGGGTCGATGCGTGATGTGGACCTGTCGCCGCCTGGGGAGCAGGCCACGCGACTCGACGTGGTCAAGGAGGTGTTCCGCAAGTTCGTCGTGGGCGACAAGGAGCTCGGTCTGCGGGGTCGACCGAACGACCTGATCGGCATGATTCGCTTCGCCCGCTATGCGGACGCGGTCTGCCCGCTCACGCTGGACCACAAGGCCCTGCTGGACGTACTGGACCACACACACATCGTCACGCATCGCGACGAAGACGGGACGGCGATCGGCGACGGGCTGGCGCTGGCCGTCGAGCGGCTCAAGGATCTCAAGCGCACGCTCGGCACGGGCGAGCAACTCACGATCACGAGCCGGGTGGTCGTGCTGCTGACGGACGGCGAGAACAACTACGGCATGGTGACGCCGGAGCAGGCGGGGGATCTCGCCGCGACGTGGGGCATCAAGGTATACACGATCCTGGCGGGGACGGGGAAACTGGTTGGCCCGGGGTTTCGGGTGCCGGTGCCGGAGAAGGATCTCAAGCGTATCGCCGAGGTAAGCGGCGGGAAGTTTTTCCGTGCGACGAACGCGGAGGCGCTGGCGCACATCTACGCGGAGATCGACAAGCTCGAGCGCACGAAGGTCGAGGAAAAGCGTTACACGCGCTGGGGTGAATTGTCGCACTGGTGGCTGGTGGTGGCGTTTGGTGCCCTCGCGTTGCAAACGCTGCTCGACCACACCGTGCTGAGGAAGACGCCGTGAGGAACGTTGTTTTCGACGACCTGCGTTGGCTGCACCTGTTGTGGGTGGTTCTGCTGGTGGGGGTGGCGGGCGTGTGGGGAATCTGGCAGCGTCGTCGATCGCTGCGGGTCTTCGCGGATGCGGGATTGCTCGGCCGGCTCACGTGTCCGACGAGCTGGATACGCGGGCTTTCGCGTCTTGCGTTGATCTTGTTGACGCTGGTGCTGCTGACCGCGGCCATCATCCATCCGCGCTGGGGTGAGCGTGAACAAACGGTGATGCGGCGGGGCATCGACGTGATGGTTCTGCTGGATGTTTCGCGTTCGATGCTGGCGCGAGACATTGCCCCCAACCGTCTCGAACGGGCGAAGCTCTCGATCCGCGACGATCTTCTGCCGGCGTTGGGCGGAGACCGCATCGGGCTGATCACGTTCGCGGGCGCCGCGACGCTCAAATGTCCGCTCACGCACGACTACGGGTTTTTCCGGCTGGCCCTGGACGACGTGTCCACGAACAGCAGCCCGCGTGGCGGGACGCTGATCGGCGACGCTATCCGCAAGGCGGAAGAGTGTTTTCAGGATTCGCTCGACACGCACAAGGTCGTGCTGCTGATCACCGACGGGGAGGACCACGAGAGTTTTCCGGTGGAGGCCGCGGCCGCCTTGTGGAAGGACATGAAGGTGCCGGTGGTGGCCATCGCGTTGGGTGATGAGCGCGAGGGAGCCCGCATCCCCGTGAAGACGCCGGGCGGCGAGGAGTACCTGCGTTACAAGGGCAAGGTTGTCTGGTCGCGGGCGA
>JALSRY010000204.1 GCA_026984555.1 Phycisphaerae bacterium | reverse complement strand
TCCCGTGCGCGCAAGCCCTATGCACAGCACTCGGGGGCCGGGATCAAGCAGATGAACTCGAGCGGCTCGTCGCCGACATTGCGGAACTGGTGCATTTCATCGGGCGGAATCCAGACCACATCGCCGGGGCCGATTTCGCGCTCGTCCGCACCGCCGAGGACGACCCCGCGGCCGCGGAGGACGAGCACTTCGTGCTCATAGCCGTGGTGGTGATGGGGCGTGTGCCCGCCGGGAGCGACCTCGAAATGCCGCATGTGGAAGCGGGTGGCGCCTTCGTCAGGACCGACGAGCATGCGCATGCGTACCTGCGCCGCCCCCTCCAGGGTCACCTCGTTCTGCGTGTGTTGCGCGATGGGTTTGACTTTCATGGCGTTCCTCGACCAGCGGGCGGGCGGCATCGCGAACGGCTACTTGCTGACGATCCAGCCATCCGGGGCGCGGGTGTACTCGACGATCTCCTCGGGCGAGAAGAACAACGCGATTTCGTTGCGGGCGGTGTCGGGGCCGTCGCTGGCGTGGACGAGGTTGTACTGCTTGTCGAGGCCGAAATCGCCGCGGATCGTGCCGGGGGCGGCCTCGCGGCCGTCGGTCGCGCCCAGCAGGTTGCGGACGACTTCGATCGCGCCGGGGCCTTCCAGCACCGCCAGCAGCACCGGCCCACTGGTCATGAACTCGACCAGCGAGCCATAGAACGGCCGCTCCTTGTGTACCGCGTAATGCCGCTCGACCTGTTCCCGCGGCGATTGCTGGAACTTCATCGCCACGATGCGCAGCCCCTTGTCCTCGAACCGAGCCAGGATCCGCCCGACCAGCATCCGGTTTACCGCATCGGGCTTGAAGATGATCAGCGTGCGTTCCATGTTCGCTCCATTGTGCGTGCGGTTGCGATCTCCATCAGGGGCCGGATTGTAGCGGCGGGTGGCCGGGGGTTACAGAGCCGAACACGGCTTCGAACGCCGCCCGGGAGCTTCGCGGCGAGCATACCGGCCAGCCGAGAGCGGCCGACCCGGAACCCGAGGCGGCTACGCGCAGGTTTCGGGTTTGCGGGGAGGAGGGGACTTGCGATCCGCGGAAGCGGCGGCGGTGGGCTCGAGCGACGCCGCGGCCTGCGCGGGATTCGCTGATGGGGCCGGTGGCGTATCAGGCTTGGGAGCCGCCAGCGTCAGGCCGGCTTCCTCGAGCGCGATCTCCGCCATTTCCGCCGGCTCGGAGCGCGCCCGTTTCATCCGGTAGAAGAAGACGACGCACGCGACCAGGCCGAGCAGCACGAGAGCGAGCTGCACGATATGCACGTAAGCCTTGAGCGTGGGAATCATGTTCGCGAACCAATAGCCCAGCCACACGAACAGTGGCACGCTCAGCAGTGCGCCGGCGAAATCCGCGATCAGGAAACGCCAGAACGACAGGCGGGTCACCCCCGCGGTCACACACATCGCCGCGCGAATCCCCATGAAGAACCGCGCGAAAAAACACATCCACATCCCGTAGCGGTTGAACAGACGGGTCATGCGGCGAAATCGTTTGGGCGTGATCGCCCGGCGCACCCAGCGGTGGCTGAAGACCTCCGGCCCCCAGCGCTTCCCGAGCACATAGAGGATCACGTCGCCACACATGATCCCCAGCAACGCGATCAGCAGCGTCCCCCCCCAGGTGGCCGTCTCGGGCTCGCGGGCGAGGATCACGCCGGCGGCGATCAGCGGCACGTCTTCGGGGATGGGGATCCCCAGGCTGGCCGCCACGAGCAACAGCAGCAGGACCGGATAGAACGCGCGCAACATCCACTGTTGCACGCTCATCGAGATCAGCAGCGTTGCCAGCAAGGCCAGTCGCATGGGGATTCTCTCGGTCGATCCTTCTGCATAGCTTACGCCCGAAACCGGGCGTGTCGAGCGCGGAATCGGCGAGCGATGCCGGCGAGCGCCCGCGGCTACCGTTCGTCTGGTCGCGGTCGCACAACCGTCGTCGGCCGCTGCGTCCCGACGCTTCCCGAACGACCCCGCGCCCGACCGAAACGCTCACGCTCAGATCGTCAAGCCGAACTCCAGGTGCAATCCGCCGGGGACGATTCGCGCCGGAGGCGCGAGGCGCAGTTGTACGAGCGTGCGGCCGGGGTCTTCGGGATGCGGTGCGACGCCGACCTGCACCGCGTCCATTTCGCTCGAATCGCGGATACCCAGCAGGTTGGCCAGGCCAAAGAGCAGCTTCTGTTGGATCTGGTCGGCATCTGCGCCGCGCAGCGCCGGCACCGCGTTGGACAAGTAATCGCTGATGACAGCGGCGAACTGCTGGTACGGCAAACTGATTTCGAGCGCGGCCTGTCGCGCGCTGACCCCCGCGCGCTGCACGGGCCGCGCAGCGGACACGCCGCCCAGCAGCAGACAATCATCCTTGCCACGCACCGACAGCAAGGGGTTCAAGCCGACCGCCGGCGGCTCGTCGAGTCGGCGGTCGGGAAGCACCAAATCGCCCGGCCCCCACGGGTTGCCCGGATCGTTCGGGTTGTCCACGACCGGCAAGTCCTCGATCCGCCCCGCCTCGCTGCCGAACATGCGCGTCGGCCAACCGTGACGGGCGAACGAGCGGGCGGCACACACCGCCAGCGCGAGGTGCCCGTGGGCCCACAATAATTCGCCGATCTTCCGCGGCCTCTGGCGGTAGGCGAATCCGCCGGCGGCCGGCGCGGCGTCCCAAGGCGGGCGCAGCATGAACCGGCCGATGACCGGCACGAGGGTGCGGGCGTGCGGCTGGTCCCGCAGCGAACGCCACTTCGCAAACGCGAACGAGTCGATGAGACCGGCGAGGTTGGGCAGGTTCTTGAGCATCCGCCAGCCTTTGATATTGAAGAACGCGGGCTCGACGGGGAATGCAACCGGAACGGGCAAGCTGGCCGCGTATCGGGCCACCTCGTCGAGCATCGCGAGATCCACGGGGGTGTTGGCCACCGGATAATCGAACAGCACCATGCCGGGCGTCGGGGCTTGGCCGTCGTAGGCCGGCTGGATGACGTGTTCGGCAAACCGCTCCACGGCCTCTTCACGCGGCGCGTCCACGACGGCGAGCCGCACGCCGGCGCGAAAATCCACGCGATCGACGAGAAACTTGACGCCCCGCCACGCGGCTTCAACCCGGCGCACCTCCGGATGGGCCAACAAGGCGTCGGCGATGCGCGTCAGTTCGTCGTCGAGGCGCGTCAGCAGCGCGTCGAGGCGGCGTACCTCGGCACCCGACATGCGACGATCCGGCTCACCGGCCTGCGCGGCGAAACGCTCGACGTCGGCGGAAACGCGGGCGGACTCGTCCGGCTCGTCCACCATGTCGAGAATGCTCCCGCCCGGGGGAGGTGCGGGGGGGGATTCGGGCGGCGCGGCGGGCGGCTCCAGCAACCACGCCAACGACGCATCCGCTTCGCCGGCGACGCGCAACGCCGCGTCGAGCTCGCCCGGCCCAAGCCGGCCCCGGCGACGTGCCGCCAACTTCTCCCGCACGCCCAGGCGCCACCGGCCCGCCGGCGTTTGGCCCACCAGCGCCGCGGGCTCGAACGCTTTGAGACTGTCCAGCACGAGTGCCAGTTCCCACGAGTCGTCGCTTCCCAACGGGTCGGCGAGCGCGACGGCCACCTGCGGCCGGGCCCGACCCATCAACGCCGCGAAATCGTCGGCATCGGTCGGTGTAAGCCCGGTCAGCCGGCCGCCGGCGCCCAGATCGCTGACGAGCACCAGGTGGAAACGCCGATCTCCCGGCGGGGAAGGAGCCTCGGACGGCGTGGCATCCGCGGTATTCGGGTCGTGACTCGACATGGTATTTCCTTTCGGCACGCAAGAAAGGGG
>JALSRY010000203.1 GCA_026984555.1 Phycisphaerae bacterium | reverse complement strand
ATCCGAACGGCTCGCTGCCGAGGCCCGCGAGCGCGCCGAGGCCCACGAAGTCCAGCTCCGCCAGGCCGAGCTGCAGGCCGAAATCGAGCGGGAAAACCTGCAAAAGCAGACGGCCTTGTTGGAGGAACAACGGCAGAGGTTGCTCGAAGCCGAGGACCAGGCCGAGGGCCGGCCCGTCCCCGCGATCGGCGAGTCGGTCGCGCCGCGCCCCGCCGCCCCCACAACACCGGCCGCCGCACCCCACGCACGCCTCTGGCTGCTGGCGCTGGCGACGACCTTCGCACTCGCCGTCGGCGCCGTCTGGTACTACGCCCATCCACCACGCTACCGCGCGACGATCGACCTGCGCATCGACGGAACGCGAGCCGAACCGGCGGCGCTCGTCCAACAACACGCAGCGTGGCTGCTTTCCGAACCGCTCGAGCGCTGGTGGGAGCCACCACCCCCACCCCGGGCCTGGCGCGACGCCCGCCAGGCGGGACGCCTCGCGCTGACGCCGCTACCCGAACGCGGCTCGCTGCGATTGACGCTCCGTGGTGCCGACCGTATCGCCGCCGAGTCCCTGCTGGTGGCCGCGGCGCGGGCATACGCGGCGTGCGTCGACGCGATGGAGCCGGAGCGCTTCGCCGACGAACGTATCGAGGCGTGGCGCCGACAGGTCGCGGTCCTGCGGGCCGAGCAGCAACGCCACACCACGCGCATCGCCGAGCTCGAGCAGCACATGGCGGCATTGCCCGGGGGGGCACAACGCCAACAGGCGCAGCAACTTTTCGAAGCGACCCTCCGGGAGTTGCGCGACCTCGAAAACCAGCAACGCACGCAGCGCCGGCGACTGGTAGCGCTCCAGGGCCAGGCCGTGCCCCGCGGCGTCGTACCGCCCGAGGTGTTGCAAAAAGCACTCGCGGACGACCCCGTCCATGCGGAGGACATCAAGGAGTTCACGGCGGAGGCACGCGACTATCGGACGGCGATCGCCGTCGCGATGGTGATGCTCGATGATCCGCTCCAGGAGTTGCGCAAAGCGGTGCGGGCGCTGGGCGATACGATCCGCGAGCAGCGCGATCTCCAGCCGCCGGCCAAGGTCCGCGCCGTGCTCGAACAGTGCCTCTCGGACGCCAACGATTTCGACGAGCTTCTGGCGGGTTTTGCGCAGGATTGGTCGACGCGGCGCGAGAAGATCGAACGCATGGACGCCGAGCGGCAAATCGTCAAGCTCGTCCAACAACGCAACCAGGCGACCGAAGCGGCCAACCGGCTCGTCGCCGAAACGCACCGGTTCGTCAAGAAGCTGCGCAGCCGGATCGACAAACTCGCCGGCGCCGGCCAGGCCACGACCCGGGCGCTCGTCGTCGCCAGCGTACTGCGCGGGGAGATGGCTCCGCTGAAAGAACGCGTCGCGGGGATCGAAGAGGGCGCCAAGTCGCTCGACCCCGAGGTCAACGTCGAGCTCGACGCTCACGATCGGCAGGTGCGCGGATTGCGCACCCGGCTGCGCGAGCGGGCCGGACACATTCGCGACACGTTGCAGGCCCAGGCCGATCGCGCCGCCCGCCAGGCCCACGACGCCGAGATCGCCGCCGCCCGCCAGCGGCTCACCGAGCTCGAAAACCGCCGCCGAACCCTGATGAACTCGCTGCTGACCAACGTCACAACGCTTCGACAGCTCGACCAGCGCCACGAACGGCTACGCGCGCTGGCGGCCGCACTCGACACCGAGCGGACCGCGGCAACCCGACTCGCCGAACGCCTCCACGAACTCGAAGCCTCCCCGCCCCAGCCGCAATGCGATTCGATCCAAACCGGCCCGGTCCGCGTCACGATGATCGCCGGAACCCGGCGATTGCGTGACAGCACGTTCGCCGGCGGCGGCGCGCTGGCCGTCGCCTTGCTGTTGTGCGCCCCCGCTCTGATTCGCCGGCCGGTCCATACCACCCCGCCGGACCAACCAGCCGATGCGCCCGAAACTCCCGCCGATTCCGAAACAACCGAAACAGACGAGTGACGCGGCATCGCTTCCACCGGCGTGCGCCGGGGCGACCGGCCGCGCGGCGGGAGGATCACGAGCTGCCCCGTTTTCACTTGCGCATTGACCGGCGCGGCCCATCGTCGTTAGGATGGTGCTTTCGCGGCCGGGGCCGGCGGCGCGTACCCCCCAGCCGCAGCGCCCATTCGTCGGCGCAAACAGCGGGGTTTCTTGCTGTTGAACGGTTCGAGAGCTCGCGCGGACAGGCCCGGATGGGCATCCCCGTGACTCTGTCGTTACGCTGAAGGACGTGCAACTTGGCCAAGCAGGACGCAATCATCGTCGAAGCGATCGTCATCAAAGCGTTGCCCAACGCGATGTTCCTCGTCGAAAGCGAGCTGGGCGACGCCAAGCACCAGGTGCTTGCGCACGTCTCCGGAAAAATGCGCAAGCACTTCATCCGCATTCTCCCCGGAGACCGCGTCACCGTGGAGCTTTCCCCCTACGACCTCAAACGCGGCCGCATCGTCTACCGCCAGAAGTAGCCCCCCGCCCCCCAAGCCGCGGGCGCTATTCCCCCGCGAGGCATTTCACCGCCGTGGCAACGCTGTCACAAAACACGAACAACTGATCCAGATTGGTAATCTCGAACAGACGCACCAACTCCGCCCGAACCCCCGCCAGCGCAATCGCGACACCGGCCGTCTCCGCGCGCCGCCGAAGATTCAGCAACACGCCCAGCGCCTGGGACGACAGGAAGCAGATCGGCCCCAGGTCGAGGACCATCGGCGTCGAATCCTCGCCGTCGACCAACGCGTACAACGCCGGACTGATCAGTCGCACGGCAGCCGTATCGAGCGCGGCGGCGTCGCCGAACGTCACCACCCGCACGCCGTCCTGGGACCGCACATCGAGTCGCACATCGTTCGCCATGAAGATCCGCTCCCTTGGGCAAGGCGGAAAACCCAACGCCGCGGGGGAGATTATCGCCCCAGCGCCGCCTGCGTCCAGTCCACGAGGCGTTGGGTCTGGAAGCGCATGATCGTTCGCAGCAACTGCCGGTGCCCGACCGGGTAGGCCAGTCGCTCCGGTTTGCCCAGCCGGGTCCAGAGCAGTGCCCCTGTCGCCGCCGGCACGACCTGGTCGAAGTGGCCGCTGACCACGAGCACGGGCATGTCGTGCAACGCCGCCGCCGCCGTATACGGATCGAGCGCCGCGTGGCGAAGGTACGCGCGATCGAGCGCGGTCCACAGCGATTGATCCAGCGGCCGACCGCGATGGCGCAGCACGATCCCGGGGTTGTGCTTGTGGCTGGTGACGGAAATGCGCAGCAGGTCCGCCCCGCCTGCGACGATCACCGCCGCTCCGAACCGCTCCGGCATCCGCGCCACGACCGCCGGCAAACCCAACGCCCCGATGCTGAACCCCATGATCGCCGCCGGAGCTTGCGGCACGTCGGGCCGGTGCCGCCCGAGGTACGCCAGTACGGCTTCGAGCGAATACGGCCAATCGGCCAGCTCGTCGTCGATAACACCCGCGATCCGCCGCGCGACTTCCGGCACTTCATCGCCGCTCGCCAGCGAAAAGACCTGCGGCTTTTTCCGCCGGGCGAAATACCGCCCCGTACCGTCCGAGCTCAGCACCACCCATCCGGCTTTCAGCAGCGCCCGGCGAACATAGCGGTTGCCGCCCAGGTGAACGACCAGCCCGCGGGCCCTGCCGCGGGGTTCGTACAGCGTCCAGCGAACGCCGAGCCGAACATCCGCCGGCGAGAGCACCTGGGGCACGGCGCCCGACTCGCCGCGTGTCCCGGCCCGGTCAGACGCGCTCGCGGGAAATGAAACAAACAACAGGTGCGTGGTTT
>JALSRY010000202.1 GCA_026984555.1 Phycisphaerae bacterium | reverse complement strand
GGAAGGCGACGAAACCCTGGTATGCGGGGGGGCTGCGTTTCGAATGCACGCAGTGCGGGGCGTGCTGCGCCGGGGCGCCGGGGTACGTATGGGTGGACACGCGTGAAATCGCGGCGATTGCGGCCCACCTGGGGTTGGCGGTGGAGGCGTTCACCCGCCGACACACGCGGCGGGTGGGGTTGCGGCTGAGTCTGCTGGAATTGCCGGGCGGGGACTGCGAGTTTCTGGTGCGTCAGGCGGATGGTCGGACACGTTGCGCGATTCACGCGGTGCGTCCGCTCCAGTGTCGGACGTGGCCGTTCTGGAAGTCGAACCTGGAATCCCGCGCGGACTGGGCGGCCGCCGGCCGGGAGTGCCCCGGCATCGACCAGGGGGCGCACCACCCGCTGCCGGTCATCCAGGCTGCGTTGAAGCGTAACGCCGCCGCCCGGCTCCCGCTCTGATTGCCAGGATCAGCCACCCGACGAGCACGAGGGTGGCGCCGGCGACGGCTTCGAGGGTGCTGGTGGGGTCTCCGGTGAGGGCGGTGGCGATGCCGGCGTGGCGTATGGTCTGGAGGGCGATCCACAACACGAGGCAGCCGGCGACGTTGCGCCAGAACGAGCTGCGGGGGTGGATCGTGAGCGCACACAGCCACATGAGGATGAGGGTTTCGCGCAGGAGCGGGAACGCGGCCACCCCGAAGGCCAATCCGCGGGCAAGGTTTCGCCAGATGCGCCAGGAGATGTTGGTTCGTGTGCCGGTCCTGGTGGCGACGAGCACTTTTTCGCCGCCCGTGGGTGACATCGTTTCGCCGGCGGGGGTCCGTACCCAGACGTGGAGCAGGTCGGTGACGAGCGAAGCGTCGTACCCGAGTCGGCGCAGGAGGGAGGCGGCGACCACCGCGCGCCCGTCACAGTCTTCGCGGCCTTGGCGAAACACCTCATCGACCGTGGGCAGATACTCCATCACCCCCCAGACATCCCAATCGTAGGCGTAGGGGACGTGGCGATAGACGACCTCTTGCACGATCTTCAGCGCGGCCCGGCCGCCGGCACCGGCGGGGAGATCGTGGCGAACCTCCTCGGCCAGCGGTGCGAGGGCGCGGTTCTGCGGGTCGAGGACGGAGTCCATGTCCGCGTAGCGTTCGATCGTCCGCGGCAGGAGCCAGGGTTTCGGGTAGACGATCAGCCCGGTTCCCAGGAGAAAGAGCACCAGTTTCAGCGGGACGCGTTTCAGCGGCGGCAAGTTGTTCAGGTGGTGCCAGATGCGCATCGCATTCGCGGTTCTCAGCGCCGGTCGCACGCGCGGGGCACATGCCCGGAACGGTCTGGGCCGCTTGTCCGCCGCCAGCGGGCGTTCGCGGAGACGGGCCAGGTGGTTCTAATCTACGATCCGACCGTTGACCGAGACGATCACGCCGAAGTCCTCGGCATTGCCGACGAAACGGAAGCGGATCACGTCGCCGCAATCGTACTCCTTTTCGCGTTCGAGCGTATCGGAGGAGTCGCCGACGTAATCGCCGAAAAGGACGGTAACCTGTTCGGGGTCTTGGCTGCGGATCAGGCCGAGCTCGTCGCAATCGAACTCGTAGGTTGCGATCTCGCCGGCTTCGATGAGTCCCGTATCGAGCGAATCCGCGGGCACGAGGCTGGCGAAGAAGCCGGAGTCGTTGTCGAACTTGATGTTGGGATCGACGGCGAACTCGGTGTCGTTGACGATTTCGACGGTGACGGTGTTCATGCCCGGCACGAAGGCGGAAAGATCGGGGCATCCGCCGGAGACGAGCCCGGCGGCGGCAAGCAAGGTGGTCAGGAGAACGAATCGGCTGGTCATCGCGTCAGCTCCGTCGCGGTTGGACGTTCCTTGGATCGAGCGTCATACTGTCGCCCGGCGTCGCTCGGGCGACGTCGGGAGGAGGGACGGCGGCGTACCCGAACGGGGGCGGCGTTGTCCGGTCGAGAGTCTAGACGCCGCGTCGTGCGGATACAACGCTAGAGACACGTTTGCGCAGCGAGGTTAGCTCATGGCTGCTCTGATGGTAGGGGTTTCGGGGATTCGGGGGATCATCGGGGAGACGCTGACGCCGCGGGTCGCGATGGAATTCGCGCAGGCCTACGGGACGTATCTGGGTGGTGGTCGGGTGGCGTTGGGTCGAGACACGCGGCCGAGCGGGCAGATGTTCGCCGCCGCGGCCGCCGCCGGCCTGCTGGCGACGGGCTGCCGCGTGACGCAACTGGGCGTGGTGATGACGCCGACGATCGGACACGCGATCGGTTCGGGGGATTTCGACGGTGGTGTCATGATTACCGCGAGTCACAACCCGTCGCAGTGGAACGGGTTGAAGTTTCTCGACGAGCGTGGTTTGGCGCCGTCGCCGGAGATCGCGAGCCGGATCGCGCAGATTCAGGACGCGGGGGCGTATGGTTTCGAGCGGGTCGCGTTTGCCCCGGTCCACGAGGATCACGAGGCGGGCCGGCGCCATGTGGACGCGGTGCTGGCGGCGGTGGAGGTAGACACGGCGCCGCTGCGGGGGCTGCGGGTGGTACTCGACAGCGTGAATGGCGCGGGGTGTCTCGTTTCGCCGGGGATGCTCGAAGCGTTGGGATGCGAGGTGATCCACATCAACGGCGAGCCCACCGGGCGGTTCGCGCACACGCCCGAGCCGATTGCCGAGAACCTGACCGACCTGTGCGAGCAGGTTCGACGGCACGAGGCGGCGGCGGGTTTCGCGCAGGATCCCGACGCGGACCGACTGGCGATCGTGGACGAAACCGGGCGGTATGTCGGCGAAGAATACACGCTGGCGCTGGCGACGAAATCGGTGCTGTCGCGGCGACCCGGTCCCGTTGCCGCCAATTTGAGCACGTCGCGGATGGTGGACGACATCGCGCGGGAATACGGCGTCGAGGTCGTGCGCACGCCGGTGGGCGAGGCCAACGTGGCTCGGGGGCTGATCGATCATGATTGCGTGATCGGCGGGGAGGGCAACGGGGGTGTGATCGACCCGCGCATCACGCTCGTGCGTGACAGTCTGTCGGCGATGAGCCTCGTGTTGCAGTTGATGGCGCGTACGGGCCGGCGGTTGAGTGAGCTGGTGGACGGGCTGCCGCGGTACGTGATGATCAAGCAAAAGTTCGAGTGTCCGCGTGAGCGGGCCCAGGCGGCCGCCGACGCGATTGCGCAAGCGTTTGCGGGCGAGCGGATCGACCGGGCCGACGGGACGCGGGTGGATTTCGCGGAGGGGTGGGTCCACGCCCGGGCGTCGAACACGGAGCCGATCATGCGGATCATCGCGGAAGCGGGGGACGAGCGGACCGCCCGCGCGTTGATCGCCCGCGTGCGCGCCGCCGCCGGGCTGGCGGAGGACGACTGATGGCCGACGAGACGACGACGGTGAGCGCCCTGCGGCGGATGCTGGCAGAGTTTGTCGCCGAACGAGAGTGGGAGAAGTATCACGACGCGAAAAACCTGTCGATGGCGATTGCGATCGAGACGGCCGAGCTGATGGAGCACTTCCAGTGGGTTCGCAGCGAAGAGCTTCCGGAGCTGTTGGGCGACGAGGAGCGGCGAGCGGACATCGCGGACGAAGTCGCCGACATCACGTGTTTCGTGCTGGCGCTGGCGAACGCGCTCGATCTGGATCTCTCGGAAGCGGTGATGCGCAAGATGAAGCGTAACGCGGACAAGTACCCGGCGGACGTGTTCCGCGGGCGCTACTACAAGCCCCGCTCGCCGACGGTGGACGGGTAAGGCGCTTGGCAAGGCTCGTATCGCGTTTCAAGAAAGCCGGTTTGGCCAACCGATACGGTCGAAGGTATTCGAACCGTACGAAAGGATGGCCAGATGAGCCGG
>JALSRY010000201.1 GCA_026984555.1 Phycisphaerae bacterium | reverse complement strand
CGGACGCGACCGACGCGCGAACGATCCACGTGGTGCGCGAGCTGCTGAGCGAAGTATACGGTCCCGGTCGGCCGGAGGATTCGGGAACGACGGCGGAGGAGCAGTCGTGAGCGCGAACGTGGCGGGTATGCTGGCGGTGGGGCACGAGACGGGGAAGTTCCTGTTCGAGTCCATCCGCTCCACGCTGTCCAGCGGGCCGCAGCGGTCCGAGACGATCATTTTCGCGCTCAGCGTGCTGGCGGTGGTGTTGCTGATCGTGCTTTCCGCGCGCTTCCTGAGTCGGGAAACCAAACAGAGCGACAAGCCGCAAGTCGATTACCTGACGCTCGCGGTTGACCTGCTGGAACTCAGCGAAGCCGATCGCCGGCTGCTGGTGCGGATCGCGCAGGCGGCCAAGCTCGACCAGCCCGCGGCGATGCTGCTCTCGCCGGCAAACCTGGCCGCCGCCGCCAGGGCGTTGACCGGCGGGAGTGGTGGTTCCAGACTCCTGGCGGAGGTCGATGATCTCTGCGCACGCCTGTTCGATTGCCCGTTGCCGGCGGGGCAGGGAGATGACCGGACGGGCCAGGGTCCGGGGGCGCCGGTCCGGAGCGTGTAGGCGCTCGCGGGTGCGGAAGTCGCCTGCGCGTTGCCGATGGGCGCGGCGCCCGCGATCCGCGGAGAGGGGGATTGCAGACGCCCGCGGTGAGCGGGGCCGCCGGTCGGTTCTTCGCGCGTCGCGCCGTGTGACAACTGGCTGCCTGCGGGGCGGGGAGTGGGGAGGGAACATCGCCGAGGGGCTATGCGTTCCAGTTGGGTACGCGGCCGGCGGCGTGGATGCGGTTGAGTTTCCGGTAGCTTTCGACGACGAAGCGAACGTAGTCACGTTCGGAGTCGGACACGTCGCGCGCGACGCGGCCGGGCACGCCCAGAACGAGTTTTCCGGGGGGGACGATGGTACCGGGGGGCAGCACGGCGCCCGCCGCGACGATCGCGTGTGCGCCGATTTCGCAATCGTCGAGGACGATGGCGCCGGTGCCGATGAGGGCGCGGGCGCCGACGTGCTTGCAGTGGACGACGGCGCGGTGTCCGATGGAGACTTCGTCTTCGATGTGCAGCGGGACGCCGGTCTTGGTGTGGATCACGGTGCCATCCTGGATATTGACCCGTTGGCCGATGCGGATCGCGGAGACATCGCCGCGGATGGTGACGTGGTGCATGACGGTGGTTTCGTCGTCGAGGGTGACATCGCCGCCGACGAAGGCGGTGGGGGCGATGTAGACGTCGCGGCCGAGTCGGGGGCGGGCAATGGGTGCTGGTTCGGGCACGGTAGCTCCTTTTGGGCGAGAGTCGTAAACGCCGGTGGAGAAACGGGGACGGCTGCGGAGGCACTGGGGGACCGCAGCGTGCCGCAGTTCGGGGCGCATGATACCGCGTTCGGGGGCGGGCGCGGACGGGGCCGGGGGGATCAGGGCGTGGGCGATTCGGTTTTCTGGAGCGGGGGTTGGGAAAAACCGCGAGGGCCTGGACCCTATCCATTCGGCGGTTGACGGTTCAACCTGAGGTGCCTAGCTTGACGATCCTGCATTCGAGGAGTGGCGATGGTTTCGCTGGCGTGGTCCAACCTGATGCACAACAAGCTGCGCAGCCTGCTGAGCGCGCTGGCGGTCGGGCTGGGGATCACGCTGATGCTCGTTTCGAAAGGATTGGCGACGGGATCGATTGCGGAAGTCGCGCAGCGAATGCAGAGCGTCGACGCGGAACTGGTCGTGTTGCCGGCCCAGGACAACATCATCTTTACGAACGGTGCTCCGTTTCCGGACCTGATTCGTCGTCTGATTCTCAAGCAGAAGGATGAACGGGGGCCGATTGCGGAGTCGGTCATCCCGGTTTTCTTCGGGCAGGTGTCGATGGGGGGGCAGCAGCAGCGGCTTTTCGGGGTCGATCCGGCGCAGATGCCGCTGTTTCTCGGGCATCGGCGCGTGCTGGCGGGGAAAGCGTTTGACCGGGCGCGGGCATTTGCGCGGGAGATCGAGGCGCGCGGCGAGCCGCTCCCGGATGACGCGGACGCGTGGCAGGCGTACATGGCGCCGGGCCTGGAGTTGGTTATCGACGATCGGTTGCGGCGGGTCGGGCGGCTGGACCCGGAGACCGGCCAGCGTGTGCCGTATCGGCTGGGCGACCGGGTTCGTGTGATGGGGTACGATTTTCGGATTGTGGGGATTGTCGAGACGGGGGTGGCCGGGCGGGTGTTCGCTCCGCTCCAGACGATGCGGGAAATCGTGCTGGCCGGCGAGAAGAAATCGAGCATGTTCTTCGTCAAGTTGCGGCCCGACATCGACCCGGTCGCGGCGGCGGACCGGCTGGCGGCATTGCTGGGCTCGGGCGCCCGCGTCGAGCTCAAGAGCACCTACGGCACGCTGCTGCGTCAGAGTTTCGCGCAGGTCAACATGTACATGAACGCATCCAGCGGGCTGGCGCTGGTGGTGTGCTTCCTGTTCATTCTGTTGACGATGTACACGGTGGTGATCGAGCGGACGCGTGAGATCGGCATCTTGAAGTCGCTCGGTGTGACGCGGTTCAACCTCCTGGCGCTCTCGGTATCCGAGGCGCTGCTGATCTCGATGGTGGGCGTCGGCATCGGGATCGGCCTGGCCCTCCTGGCCAAGTACGTGCTGCATGTCGTTCGCCCGCTGCTGACGGTTACGCTCAGTGGGTCGTTGCTGTCGCTGGCCGTTCTCATCGGGATTGTCGGCGGCGTATTGAGTGCCCTCTACCCCGGGTATCGCGCCGCGCGGCTCGATCCCGCCACCGCCTTGAGCAGCGAATGAGCGACCCGATGATTCATGTCCGCGGCGTCTGTCATACGTACCGCCACGGCGGGGTCCAGGAGCCCGTCTTGCACGATCTCGATCTGGACATTGCTCCGGGTGAGTTCGTCGTGATCATGGGGCCGTCGGGGTGTGGCAAGACGACGCTGCTGAACATTGTCGGGCTGATGATGCCGCCTTCGCGGGCGGAGGTATTGCGTGTCGGCGGGCGTGACGCGCTGGGGCTCGACGATGCGGCCCGCGCCCGTTTGCGCCGCCACGCGATCGGGTTTGTGTTTCAGCGGTTCAACCTGTTGCCGGCGATCAGCGCGCGCGAGAACGTAGCGTTGCCGTTGAGGATTCGCGGGGAGCGTGTCGACGGGCAGGTTGACTCGTTGCTGGAGCGGGTGGGGCTGGCGCGCTACGCGGGCAAGAAGCCGGGGCAGCTCTCGGTCGGCCAGCAGCAGCGGGTCGCTTTGGCGCGGGCGCTGGTCGGCCGGCCGTCGCTGGTGTTGGCTGACGAGCCCACGGGGAACCTCGATTCGGAAAACGCCGAGGCCGTCCTCGCGTTGCTTGGCGAGTTCCACCGCGAGTGGCACCAGACCATCCTGATGATTACGCACAATCCGGCGTTGGCAGCGGGCGCCGACCGCGTTATTCGTATGCAAGATGGAAGATTCTGCGATTAGCCCGGAGCTGGCGTCGTCGCCGCCCGCGGAGGAGCCCACCGCCCGCCGACTGCACCAGTTGCGCCTGTGGTTCGCGACGTACCTGCTTTGGATCGGGGTATTGTTCGCGGTGGCGCTGCTGGCGTTTCACCGTTACGAGGCGGGGGGCGACATTCATGCCCGGGCATTGTGGCTGTTGGCGCTCGGTGCGTTTTACCTGTCACTGTGTAATTCGCTCATGCCGCTGCCGACCGCGTGGATCGTGTTGTTGCTGGCCTCCGACGATGTGGCGCTGGTGAGCAACCCGTGGGCCCGCGTCGCGCTGGTGAGCGTGCTGGCTACCACCGCGACGGTGATGGCGAACCTCAACGAGTATCATCTGCTGGGTTACATGT
>JALSRY010000200.1 GCA_026984555.1 Phycisphaerae bacterium | reverse complement strand
CGCTTGGGCATGGCACCCGGCATGGCACCCAGCTTCTTCCCATCCGGAGCGAAAGGGGAAGCGGAACTCGAAGCGAAAGACCGGACTCTCATAACCGCTGGTGCGTAAGACGGGGGCTGGCCAGCGAGTCGTTATGGTCGCCGGCGTTTGCGCGGATGGGCCGGACGCCGGCCGCCGCCCGGGTGGCCCGCTCCGGGGCGGTGTTGTCGCTTGCCGCGACCGACTTTCGATCGTCCCGCAGGGGCGCGGTGGTCGCGCGACCGCGACTTGTCCAACCGGCCGATGAAGCGTTTCACCCGCCGATCGACTTCTTCGCCCGCGTGTTCGCGCATGCGTGTCACGCGGCGATAGATCCGCTTGATTTCGGTGTCGATCGAATGCTCGACCAGCGGTGTGAGCTGGGCGCGCAACGCGGCGCGCTCCTCATCGTTGCGAGCCGCCCGTAGTTCCGCGGCCAGCTCGCGAATCTCGGGCGGTTCGGCGGCAAGATCGGTGTCGGGGTCGGCGAGGCGGTCGAGCTCGTGCTGCACCCGCTCCTTGCGGTGGGTTTGCAACTGGGCGAGGTGGTCGTTGAGCACGTCGCGCTCGATCCGCAGGTTGTCGGCCATCAGACGCCGGATCGCACCGCGCAGCCGGCGCAGCGTGTCGGGTGCGATGGCGGCCTGTCGCCAGATTTGGCGGGCGCGGGCGAGTTTCTGGCGGTTTTCCGCATAGCGCAGGATCGCTCGGCCGAGCACCGGGTCGCGCTGAAACACACGCCGCAACGCGCGCAGCCGCGGGGCGCTCTCGTCGAGCCGCTGTTTGAAACGCTCGGGGTTTTCGCGTTGGAGCTTGCGCAACTGCCGGTAGAGCCCCGGCGCATGTTGTCGAATGAACTCCTCGATCGAACGTTGTTCCTGTTCGTCGAGGGGGCGGTAGTCTTCGGGCAACGGGCGAAACAACCGCGCGCCGGGGAACCCGTCGAGGAAAGAGCGCGGGCGGGTCGGCGCTTTCTGGTCGGGTCGGCGGGTGTGTTCGCGCGTGTCGGCGTGCGACGGCGGGTTCCGGCCACCGGGCTGAACCGGTGCCGCAAACGCCGCCGTCGCCAGCAGCGCCAAGCAGGAGAACGTTTGAGCCGGATGCCGCAATCGCATCACACCTCGCCTCGTCGTTTCATGGTCACGCGCCCACCATCGACTCGAAATGATCGAGCGATTCCTCGATCAAACGCAGCGGGTCGGCATCGGTCCCGCCGGTATCGCTCCCGTTGCCGGTGTAGTCGAGCAGCGTGTCCTGGTCGACCAGCGCGGTCAACCGTTCGCCGGAATCTTCCAGCGCCCCGAGCCACTGCGCCACGGCGGCGTCCGGATCGGCCGACACGTGCGCGAGCATATCGTTCGGCGGGACATCGGGTGCGGGGAAACCCACCGTCAGCACGAGCAGCGCCGCCGCCATGCCGACCAGCGGCCGAACCAGCCGGACCAGCCGGCGGGTTCGCCGCCAGCGGCGGGCCTCGAAATCGACCGCATCCTTGACCGCCTCGACCCACATCGTCCGCGGCGGGGGGGCGTCGAGCCGCGGTCCCAACTCGCGCAAGCCGCGTTCGAGACCGGATTCGAGTTGTTGAAAACCCCTGCTCATCGTTTCAGGCTCCGTCGCGCAGCGCGCCGCGCAGGTGTTTCATCGCCCGGTGTGCCCGGGCCAACGCCGTCCCCAGCGGGATGTCGAGCATGTCCGCGATTTCGCGGAACGGCAGGTCCGAGAAATGCCGCAACAAGATGATCTCCCGGTCGATGTCACTCAATCCTTGCAACGATTCGTTCAGTCGCTGCTCCATTTCCGATCGCTCCGTTTCGCATTCCGGGTCGGGCTGACGCGGATCCGCCAAGTCGAACGAGCCCGAATCCTTGGCACCGCTCGAACACTCGATTGTAGCCGCCCGCCCGCGCCGTTTGCGCCGCCGGGCGTGATCGCGGGCCAGATTGGCGGCGATCCGAAACAGCCACGACTCGAACTTCCCCTGATGCTCGTAATCCCCGATCGTCCGAACAAGGCGAAGAAAGGTTTCCTGCATCAGGTCTTCGGCGGTCTCGCGCGAGGAGGTGAGCCGATAAAGCAGCCCGTAAAGACGCGCACTGTACAAATCGACCAGTTCGTGCAGCGCTTCCGGGTCGCGCCGGCGAGCCCGCCGAAGCAGTCGGTCGAAACCTGCCTGATCCACGCTCACCTCTCATCGTGGCCTAACGCACGACGTGCCCAATGATTGCCGCACAATACCCGATGCTCGCACAAACCACGATCGCCTCCCATCGCGGCGCGGCTCGATCCGCACGCCACGCGATCTGGCGGGCAAGGCTCGCTTGGCCGGGGCCGGCGATTCGGCGCACCGCGCCCCCCGACGAACTCAGGCCAGCTCATCACGAACGGCCCGCGCGTGTTCGTAATCGTCTCGCCCGAAAAACACGAAAACAACGCGTTCGATCTCGGGGTGCTCAGCCAGGAAACCGGTCACCGTTTCGAAGGCGACGCGCGTCGCCGCCTCGAATGGGTACCCGTACACGCCCGTACTGATCGCGGGGAATGCGACCGTGCGCGCCCCGTGTTCCGCTGCCACCTCGAGCGCCCGGCGATAACACGAGCTGAGCAGCTCCGGCTCGCCGTGACGGCCGTCGCGGTACACCGGGCCGACCGTGTGGATGATGTACCGGGCAGGCAGGTTGAATCCGGGCGTGAGCTTTGCATCGCCCGTCGCACAGCCGCCCAGTTTGCGGCAGGCGGCTTGTAACTGTGCGGCTCCCGCGGCGCGGTGGATGGCGCCGTCCACACCCCCGCCGCCCGCAAGCCGGCTGTTGGCCGCGTTGACGACCGCGTCTACGTCTAGCCGGGTGATATCCCCCTGTCGCAGTTCGATCCGTGACCACACATCCGCCGTGCTCATCGTCGATTCCTCCTGCCGCCGCCGGCCGAACGGCTCGCGTCCCGCCCCGCGCACGCCTCATTCCCGCAGTGCCGCATCCATCAGCCGGGCGGTCTGGTGCATCGCCCGTTCGACGCTCAGCCGACCATCGGAATACAGGATATCTTCCATCATCTCGCGGCCGAGGTCTTCGAGGAAGGGGTAGCGTTCGACGCGCGCCCCCCACGGCGGGCGGGCGTGCCTGACGGCGGCCAGAAAGGCCCGCTCGATGGGGTCGGCGGCGAAGTGGGCCGCGGCTTTCCGGTTGCCCGAAATCGCCAGGCCGGAGCCCACCCGCCGTACCTGCACCCCTTCGCTGGTCAGGTACTTGATGTATTCCCATGCCAAGCGGGGGTGGCGGGCCTTGGCGGTGATCGCCAGCCCCGAGGCATAGACGACCGTGACGGGCGGCACGCCGCGGGTCGGCAACTCGACCACGCCCACATCCAGGCCGTCGGCCCGGTAATCGAGCATCATCCAGTGTCCCTTGAGATCCATCGCCGCCCGCTGTGCTCGGAACAGGTCCACGCCCGCGGCCATGCTCTCGCGCAGGTGTGGTGCGACATGGTATTTCTCGATCAGATCTACGATGAATTGCACCGCCTCGATCGACTTCGGTCCATCGAAATACCCACCGGCCCGCGTGCCGTCGGGCGAAAGCACGTCCCCCCCGTTGGTCCACAACCACAACACCCACAACGGCATGTTGTTTTCGAAATTGATGCCATATTGTCGTGGCGGCCGGCCGGGTTGATCGGCGGGTATCGTCAGGCGGCGCGCGGTATCGAGAAACGCATCCCAACTCCACCCCGTGTGCGGATAGGGCACGCCGGCGGCGTCGAACAGCCGCTTGTTGTAATAAATCACCATCGGCGTGAAATCGAGCGGGATCGCGTAGAGCGCCGCCCCGCGGCGCGCGATCGC
>JALSRY010000199.1 GCA_026984555.1 Phycisphaerae bacterium | reverse complement strand
TACTTCTACTCGCGCAACAGCGGCCTTCAAAACCAATCGGTGCTCTATGTCGCCGATTCGCTCGACGCCACCCCGCGCGTCCTGCTCAACCCCAACACGCTCTCGAAAGACGGCACCGTGGCCCTCAACGGTACGTCGATCACCGACGACGGCCGGTTGCTGGCCTACGGGCTCTCCGAAGCCGGCTCGGACTGGGTCACGTTTCACGTGCGCGACGTGGACACCGGCAAGGATCTGCCCGACGTCATCAAGTGGGTCAAGTTCTCCGGGGCCTCGTGGACCAAGGACGGCAAGGGCTTTTTCTACAGCCGCTACGACGAGCCCAAGGGCAACGAGCTGAAAGAGTCGAATTACTACCAGAAGCTCTATTACCACAAGCTCGGCACGCCCCAGTCTGCCGACGAACTGGTTTACGAACGCCCCGACCACAAGGATTGGGGCTTCGGCGGATCGGTCACGGACGACGGCCGTTACCTCATCATCTCCGTCTGGCAGGGCACCGAGGAGAAAAACCGCGTCTATTACAAGGATCTCCAGGCCGGCGGCCCCGTCGTCAAACTACTCGACGATTTCGACGCCCAGTACGGCTTCATCGACAATGACGGACCGCTGTTCTGGTTCTCGACCGACCTCGACGCCCCGCGCGGGCGCGTCATCGCGATCGACATCCGCCACCCGCAACGCGAAAACTGGAAAGAAATCATCCCCCAGGCCGCCGAAACCCTCCGCGGCGTCAACATCCTCGACAACATGTTCGTCGCCAGCTATCTCAAAGATGCCCACTCCCAGATCCGCATCTTCGACATCAACGGCAAGTTCGTTCGCGAGGTCGAACTGCCCACCCTCGGCAGCGCCCGCGGCTTCGGCGGCAAGCGCACCGACACCGAGACCTTCTACGCCTTCACCAGCTTCGCCTACCCCACCACCATCTACCGCTACGACATGAACACCGGCCAGAGCACCGTCTTCAAACGCCCCAAGGTGAAGTTCAACCCCTCCGACTACGTCACCCGCCAAATCTTCTACCACAGCAAAGACGGTACGCGCATCCCCATGTTCATCACCCACAAGAAGGGGCTGGACCTCGACGGCAATAACCCCACCTACCTCTACGGCTACGGCGGGTTCAATATCTCGCTCACGCCGCGCTTCTCCATCAGCAATCTCGTCTGGATGGAAATGGGCGGCGTCTTCGCGATGCCCAATATCCGCGGCGGCGGCGAGTACGGCAAAGCCTGGCACGACGCCGGCCGGCTCAAGAACAAACAGAACTGCTTCGACGACTTCATCGCCGCCGCCCAGTGGCTCATCGCGCACAAGTACACCCGCACCGAAAAACTCGCGATCGGCGGCGGAAGCAACGGTGGCCTGCTCGTCGGTGCCTGCCTCACCCAGCGTCCCGAGCTGTTCGGGGCCGCCTTGCCGGCCGTCGGCGTGATGGACATGCTCCGCTTCCACAAGTTCACGATCGGCTGGGCCTGGGTCTCGGACTACGGCAACCCCGACGATCCGGACATGTTCAAGGTGCTCTATGCCTACAGCCCCCTGCACAATATCCACAAGGGAACCTGCTACCCGCCGACGATGATCACGACCTCCGACCACGATGACCGCGTCGTACCGTGCCACAGCTTCAAGTTCGCGGCGACGCTCCAGGACGCCCAGGGCTGCGACAACCCGATTCTGATCCGCATCGAAACCCGCGCCGGACACGGCGCCGGCAAACCGACCGCCAAGATCATCGAGGAAGTCGCCGACCGCTGGGCATTTCTCGTCCGGAACCTGCACATGGACACCAGCGCCACACGCAACTGAGCCCACCGCTCAGCCAACCCTCCGACCGCGTGCCCGCTCGTCCTCGGCGGGCGGGCACGCGCCCACGGCTCCCGACCTGTTCATCGTCAACCCCCCGCCGGTCGCGCCACGATCCACCTCGCCCGGCTCCCCCGCGCCCCCCTTGCCGCACACCGGCACCGCGCCGGCGGCCCGCCCCCGTCACGCCGGCTCGTGGCACCCCCGTCCCGGCTGGCAGCGCTCGGGAACAGCCGGCGCATCGTCGGGACCGAAACTCGTCGAGGTCTGCTCACACCAGTAGGTCGCGGTCTCGCTGATACGCACCCGGCCGGGACCGACACGCATATCCACCCCCGCACAATGCTGCATCTTGGTCTGCAACCAGCGGCAGCAGGGCACGAATTCCACGTCGGCGACGTCAAGATCAGCCATTGTCAGAGTCCTCCTTGCCACGGTCGCGGGCCTGCCGAAGCGCGTCGGCCACCGCGGGCGCGACCAGCCGAACCTTGTAGGCGTTGCGTGACATCGGCTCGAAGCCCTCGGCCGCCAGGGCCGCCGCCCGGCTGATCGTGCGATCGTCCAGCCCGCCACCGGCCAACACGCGTTCGACGGCCCGCAAGCGCCACGGGATCGGCGCGACGGCCCCAAGCACGACCCGCGGGTGGGCCCGGTCGTTGAGATTCGCCGCACAACTCACCAGCGGCCAGTCGAACGACTGTTTTTCGCGCAGCTCCACATACGCCGACTGCGGCCCGGCACCGGCGGCGGGCAACTCGATCACGCGGATCAACTCCCCGGGACGCAACGTGTGTTCGTCCTGACGGGGGTCCACCGGCACGCGGAAAAACGCATCGATCGGAATCACCCGCGACGCGGAACCACCAGCACCCTCCGCCACCAACCGGATCCGCGCCCCGCACGCCACCAACGCCGGCGCCAGATTCGACGGATGCACGATATGACACGCCCCCGCGCCAACCACGGCGTGGTAGCGGTTGTCCCCCGCAACCGCGTAGCACATCGACCCACCCTTCTTGAGACACCTATAGTCCCGGCTGCGAAAGTACCAGCAACGCGGCTTTTGGCAGAGATTCCCTCCCACCGTCGCTGCGTTGCGAATCTGTGGCGTCGCGGTGTGGCCGGCGGCCGCGGCAACCGCCGGAAAACGCGCGCGAACCAGCTCGTGCTCCGCCACCTCCGCCAACGTCGCCAACGCGCCGATTTCGACCACACCCCCCGCCGTCGCGCCAATCCGCGCCGCTTCACCGCGCAGCGCCAACAGGTTGAGCACCTGCTGCGGCGTGTCGATCCGCTCCTTGAGCCGATCGAGCACGTCGATCCCGCCAGCCTTGACCAGCACCGATGACCGCGGCGGCAACCCCGCCAGCAACTTCGCCGCAGCCTCGAACGACTGGGGCACGAGGTATGCAAAACGATTCATGTGCTGGTGCCTCCTTTCGCCGCGAGCGCTGCAAGCACCCGCGCCGGCGTGATCGGCAAGTCGTAAACCCGAACCCCCAGCGCGTTGGCAACCGCGTTGGCGGTCGCCGCCGCCGTGGGAATCGTCGGCGGCTCGCCCAACGAGCGGGCCCCGTCCTGCCCCGCTTCACGCCACAGCACCGGGCGAATCTCCGGACAATCCACCGACCCGAGGATCTTGTACTGCTCGAAGTTGGGGTTGAGCATGCACCCCCGGGTCGGGTCGAGGATCTTCTCCTCCCACAATGCGTAGCTCAATCCCTGGATCACCGCCCCGATGATCTGGTTTTCCGCGGTGAGCCGGTTGACCGCTTGCCCGCAGTTTTGCAACGCCACGACACGCCGCACCCGCACTACCCCGGTGTGCGTATCGACCTCGACCTCGACGAACTGCACCGCCTCGGTGCCACCCGACCCCCAATAGTCGGGATTCTTCTCGCCCACGACGGTGAAACTCTCGCGGGGCAGCTTGCGGCACGCCGCGCGCCACGCGGCGGAATCGCGGGCCTCGATCCCGGTGAGCTCGGCGAGCCGAGCACGGGCACGCTCGGCGGCGTCACGAATCGCCGGCACGATCGTATGCACCGTGACCGAACC
>JALSRY010000198.1 GCA_026984555.1 Phycisphaerae bacterium | reverse complement strand
CGCGCGTGGAGTCTGGCGAGGTCATCGGGGGGTGCGGGCAAGCTGGGTAAACTGGTCCCCGCGGGCGCGATAGTCGTCGAACATGTCCCACGACGCGCACGCGGGCGAGAGCAGGACGACGTCACCCGCTTCGGCGCGCTCGCGGCAGGCCGCCACGGCGTCGGCCAGCGTGTCGAATATTTCCGCGGAGCCGCCGGCGTTACGAATCGTCGCGACGAGTCCGGCGCCGGTGTTGCCGAGGCATGCGGTGAACCGGGTCCGCCGGGCGGCAAGTTCGGCTACCGGGGTGAGGTCGCTACCCTTGTCGTAGCCGCCGAGGATCAACAGCAAGGGGCCATCGAAGCTGTTGATGGCGGTGATGGCCGCGGCGGGGGTCGTGGCTTTCGAGTCGTTGTAATACGCCACGCCGTCGATCTCGGCGACGCGTTGCAAGCGATGGGGGAGGCCGGGGAAGGTGGCCAGTGCGGCGACGGCGTCATCGGGCGGGATGTCCAGGCAGTGGGCGACGGTGAGGGCGGCGGCGGCGTTTTCGCGGTTATGCCGCCCGGGAACCGCCAGTGAAAGCCCCTGCCAGCGGAGCCGGCGGTTGTCGCAATCGGAGCCGAGCGTTTGCATCTGCGCCCGCGGCACGTCTCCGTCGAGCCCGTAGCGCCAGATGCCGGCGATGTCCCCGAAGATCAGATCGAAATGGCGGCGCAGGTCGGGGTCGTCCCCCGCGACGATCGCGTCGCGTGCGGGATCCTGGTAACGCACGATGTTCATTTTCGCCGCGAGGTATGCAGCGAACGTGCCGTGCCAGTCGAGGTGGTTGGGCGATATGTTGGTGAGGACCGCGACGCGCGGGCTCCAGCGGACGGCGGGTGTGCGGGCGAGCTGGAAGCTGGACAGTTCGAGTACGACCGTATCGCCGGGCGCGATTTCGTCGAGGGCCTCGAGCAACGACCGGCCGAGGTTGCCGCCGACCCAGGTGTGACCGGGATGGGGGGTGTTCTGGAGGATGTGGCCGACCATCGCGGTGACGGTGCTCTTGCCGACCGAGCCCGTGATGCCGACCGTGCGTGCGCGGCAGCGCTCGACGAACAGGTTGATCTCGGTGGTGATGGGCACACCGGCATCGCGAGCCGCCGCCAGAAACGGGTTGTCGTCGGGAACGGCGGGGTTGACCACGACGGCGTCCGTGTCGCGGAAGTCGCGTTCCTCGTGCCGCCCGAGGCGCAATCGAACGTCGAGGTCGGCGATTCGGCTCAGGGCGTCGCGGAGACGGTCAGCCGGTGCGCGGTCGGTCACGAGCACTTCGGCGCCTTGCGTTGCGAGCCAGCGCACGGCACCGATGCCCCCGCCGAAACGTCCCAGTCCCATGACCGTTACCCGTTTGCCGCTCCAGTCGCTGGTCACCGCGACCCTCCATATCGAGCATGCGACACCCCGGCACAGGGAAGGCCCCGAGCGTTGACACCCGCGGCGTGGTCGCGGGGGGTCGGCCGTCCCGGCGGTTCGGGCGGGCGGGACACCCGCTGGTACCGTCGGTGCCCGCGCGAGCCGCGCGATCGGGCTCGTGGGGGCAGGGTGCTAGACCGTGAACTCCTCCGGTTTGAACTTGACTTTGCAGCCCGACTCGACCGCTTCGTTGGCCCGCAACACGGTGACGGTCGTTTCGAAGGCGACGTCCGGCGGGCAGGACAGCGGGGTACCCTCGCGGATGGCGCGGAAAAAGTTTTCCAGATGGAGCAACCGCGAGTCTTTTTTGCTGGCTTCGAGCAGTTTTTGGGCCTTGGGGTCTTTCTTGCCTTCGGGCGTGAGTGTTTCGCCGATCTTGAGCTCGATCGCGTCGCGGCCCATTTTCTCGATCTTGTCGGCTTCGTCTTCCCACTCGCGGCGTTTGGCGGTCACCTCGCGGACGACGTAGCCGGTCTTGCCGTCGTCGGAAATGACCAGCGTGCCCTCGTCGCCCATGAACTGCTCGTAGAACCCGCCCATGCTCGTGGTGTTGAGCACCTGGTACATGCCGCGCACGACGCCGGCCGCCGTCTGCCACTCGTAGACGGTTTCGATGTTGTCATACCAGTTGCGGCCGGGAACCTGGGTGTAGTAGTCCAATCCGCCGGAGGCGAGCACGGCCCGCGGGGGGGTCTTGAGGAACCAGTTGAAGATGTCGAGCTGGTGCGAGCCGAGATCCGCGATGGGACCGCCGGAATACTTGCGGTACCAGCGCCAGTTGCGCAGCTCCTCCATCGAGCCGTAGCCGAAACGTTTGAGCGTTTCGGCATCGAGAGGGTGTTTTTTCGGCCAGCCGCGTTCGAGCGCGCGGGTGCGGTTCCACTGGCCGTAGACGTGGGTGATGCGGCCGCAGACCTTGTCTTTTTCGATCATTTTGAGCGAATGCCAATAGCGTGGTTGGCTGCGGCGCTGGTGGCCCACCTGGCAGAGTTTGCCGGTTTGCCGGGCGACTTTGACGAGCTCAGCGGCTTTTTCGATCGTGTTCGAGACTTCCTTTTCGCAGTAGACGTGTTTGCCGGCCTTCAGGCAGGCGGTGGCGTGCTCGACGTGCATCCAGTCGGGCGTGGCGACGATGACGGCGTCGAGGTCGTGCTCCTTGGCCAGCAGCTCGCGATAGTCGGTGTACACTGCGGCCTGGTGGCCGTATTTCTTGAGGATGTTTCGCGCGTAGCGCTGGTGGTATGGCCAGATGTCGCACACGGCCACGAACCGGATGCCCGGAATCTTGAGCGCCATCGTCATAAGCAACCGGCCCTGGCTGCCCGGGCCGATGATTGCGACCTTCAGATCGTCGGTGTTCTTCGGCGGCTCCTGGGCCAACGCCGGGATGGTCATCATCAGTCCGGCGGCGGCGGTGGTCTGGACGAATTCGCGGCGGGTCAGGCCGGAGGGCAGGTGGGGTGATTCGTTGGGGGGCATCGGCGTATCCTCGGGCGCTTCCACGTTGTTGTCGGAGCGATCTGCTCCGCCCATACAAACTGAACGTGCAATCTATCAGGGCGGTCGGCGGTGCGTCAAACCGTGCTCGGCGGCGCGCGAAACGGGGTGACGACTCGGATTCGCGACCGCCCGCGCTGGGGGCCGAGGGCAGGCGAACGGTTCGGGGCGTCGGGGGTTCGTGGCACGGGTTTGCGCACTTGCTCGCGCGTGCGTGATGAGGCAAGATGACCTCGAATGGGTGGAGGTATTGACGATGGAACGTGTAACGACGTGTGGGCACGATGTTCGCGATCAGGGCCGGTGGGCGAACGCGGTCGGGTTGCTGGATCGTCGCGAACTGCTCCGGCTCGGTCTGGCGGTCGCGGCCGGTGCGGGGTTCGTCGCGCCGGTGGTCGCCGGTCCGGCGGAGAAGGGAGCAAAGAAGAAGGGGAAAAAGCCGTTGTTCAAGATTTCGCTGGCCGAGTGGTCGTTTCACCGGGCGCTTTTCGGCGGCAAGCTCGATCATCTCGACTTCGCCCCGCTGGCGCGAAAGAAGTTCGGCATCGACGCGGCCGAGTATGTCAGCACGTTTTTCCGCGACAAGGCACTTGATCGGGGCTACCTGCGTGAGATGAAGCGGCGGGCAGACGACGCGGGCGTGCGCAGCCGGCTCATCATGGTCGATGGTGAGGGGGCGCTGGGCGATCCCGACAAGGCCAAGCGGCGGCAGGCGGTCGAGAACCACACGAAGTGGGTGGCGGCCGCGGGCGCGTTGGGTTGCGCGACCATCCGGGTCAACGCCGCGAGCGCCGGCAGCTACGACGAGCAGCTCAGGCTTGCCGCCGACGGGCTCCGCCGGCTTACCGAATATGCCGCCGGGCATGACATCAACGTGATCGTCGAGAACCACGGCGGGCTGTCTTCGAACGGGGCGTGGTTGGCGGCGGTGATTCGGCGGGTCGGTCATCCGCGGTGCGGC
>JALSRY010000197.1 GCA_026984555.1 Phycisphaerae bacterium | reverse complement strand
GGCGACGACGCGCGGGGCGGCCTGCGTCGCCCGGCAGCTTTCGGCGGAACCATGTCTCACACGTCTTTCGGGACGGGTGGTCTCGCCCCCGGTGTTTCGGCCCGCGGAGCGCCGCAACCCGTTTCTGCCTTACGAGCCCGCGCCGCGCACACGGTTTCTGCTGGCAGCCGAGGCGTGGCAAACGGGGGCGAAGCCCGCGCGAGCGGAGGGGCTGATCCAGGTCTACGTCAAGGGCGACGCGCGGGAGCTGTCGGTCGGAGACGAAATCACGGTCGCCGGCCGGCTGTACCGAATCTCCGGTCCGCGCAACCCGGGCGAGGTGGACTGGGCGCGTTGGGCACGGCTCCAGGGCATCGACGCCGGCCTGTCCGTCGAGAACACCGGGTTGATTGCGCGCGTCGGCGGTCCCCGGTCACGGTTTCGGCGGTTGCTCGACCGCGCACGCGGCGGGGCGCGGGGTTTGCTATGCGACGCGCTGGGCGACGACCCCCAAAACCGCGCGGCACGCCTGCTCGATACGATGGTGCTGGGCAACCGCTCGGCGGCTGGCCGCGACCTGAACGAAGCCTTCTTGCGAACGGGCACAATCCACTTCCTCACGGTGAGCGGGTTCCACGTGGGCGTATTGGCGGCGGCGGTGTGGTGGATCGTGCGGCGGATCCTGCGACGAGGACGCCGGTCCGCCGCGGTCGCCACGCTCCTTGTGCTCGCGGCGTATGCCCTGCTGGTCGAACCGCGGGCGCCGGTGTTTCGCGCGGCGGTGATGGGTGCCGTGCTGTGTGCCGGGCAACTGCTGCGCCGACCGACGTGTTTATTGAACTGGCTCGCCCTGGCGGCTTCGTGCATCCTGGTGGTCAATCCGCTCGAGCTGTTCCGGCCGGGGTTTCAGCTTTCGTTCGTGCAAGTGCTCGCGATCGTCGCTGTCGTCGGACCGCTGTTGACACGCCTGGCCCGGCGTACCGACGCAGGCGGCGTCCCGGTCGACGCCGAATCGGCCCGCGCGCTGTTGCTGAAGCGATCGCGTAACATGCTGCTCGGGCTGGGGCTGGTCTGCGTCACCGCGTGGCTGGTGTCGCTCCCGCTGGTCCTGCTGCATTTCCGGCGTTTCGCACCGCTCGGGGCGTTGCAGTCGATATTGATCTCGCCGCTGGTGGTCGTGACGGTCGTGCTCGGGTTTGCGGCGTTGGCGACGGCGCCGATTCCGCTGGTGGGTGCGGGCGTGGGAGGGGCGGCGGCGGCGGCGAGCCGGGCGCTGCTATGGGTCGTGGACCAGCTCGCGCGGATTCCCGGAGCGCTGGTGGAGACCGCGGCGCCGCCGGTGTGGCTGGTCGCCGGCACCTACGGGGCGATGCTGCTGCTTTTCGGGTTGGCAAGCGGGTGGGGAGAGCGGGGAGGCTTGTTTCGGCGGAGGTTGGCCCTCGCGTTGTCGGGAGTGGTTGGTTGTGCGTGGCTCGGGTGGGGGTTGTTTCGGCCGCCGGCGTGGGCGGGGCAGTGCGTGGTGTATGTGCTTTCGGTGGGCAGTGGCGGTGCCGGCGTGATCCGATCCCCGGACAACCACGCGGCGTTGGCCGATGTGGGAACGATCCACAACTTCGATGTCGGCGCGGTCGTGTTGCGGTCGCTGCGCACGCTCGGGGCGGAGCGGCTCGATGCGGTCGCGGTGTCGCACGCGAACTTCGACCACTACAGCGGGGTTCCGGCGGTGCTGGAGGCATTTCCCGCGACACCGCTGATCACGAATCCCTGGTTCGCGGCACGGTCGGCGGAAGATCGGTCCGTACACAAATTGTTCGCGATGCTGCCCGCGGGGATTCGGCACCGGACACTGCGGGCCGGCGATACGCTCGCGGTGGGGAGCTTGTCCGTCGAAGTGCTCTGGCCGCCGGCGGGGGATCGGCCCCGCGCGGTGAACGACCGCTCGCTGGTCTTGCGGTTGCGCGCGTTCGGCCACAGCGTGTTGTTTCCGGGCGACATCGGGCGGGAAGCGGAAGCGGGTTTGCTCGACGCACGGGCCGCCGGGCGGGTCGATCTCCGGGCGGACGTGCTCGTTGCGCCACACCACGGGGCGGTGGTGCCCACGAGTCGGGCGTTTTACGAAGCGGTTGGCCCGCGGGTGGTGGTCAATTCGTCGAATCGAGACCGGCCACGGCTGCGCGCGTTGCTGGCGGAACTGCCGCACCCGCCACGGCTGATCAACACGCACCGCGCGGGGGCGGTGCGTATCCGGATCACGCCCGCGGGAACGCTGCGCGTGGAAACGCCGCTGGCCGCATCGGGCGGTCCCGGAACGCGGGACTGACCGCGCTCGACCATGCGGTGTGCGGGGCGCGGCTTGGGGTCGCGGACGGACCACGCGAGGCGCGGCTCCGCGGCTCGCGGTTCGTTCGGATCGCCCGATTGCGGCGTCTGGTGGTTTGGTGGTGGATGGGGGAGGCGAAGCGTCGAATTTTTTTGGCAAGTCGCCGGGTGGCGCCCTATACTGCTGGGCAGCGGCGATGACATGTTTCCAATTGCACATGGCCCGGTAGCGGGCCGATAAAGCGTTTCGACGCGCGGTTGCACGGCGTGTGGCGGCGGGATGTCCGGATTGATTCCGCACGCCGAGACGAGGGCCTGAACACGGCGGGTGAAGAATCATGAAAGCGACGACGGCGTGCATCGGCGGCACGGCAGCGTATGACCTCTTGCGGGAAGGGGCGTTTCTCGCGAAGCGCCTCGGCCCGCAGAATACCCCCTTCGGGCATTCCCAGCCGATCCACCTGTGCAATTCGCGTTACGGCGAGTTCTTTTTCCTGTCGCGGCACGGCGAGACCGGTTTCAACGTCACCCCGAGTTTCGTGAACTACCGCGCGAACATCTACGCGCTCAAGGAGCTGGGGGTCCGCGCGATTGTTTCGTGGAGCGAGACGCGGGCCATCTGTCACAACTACAAGATCGGCGAATATGTGATTGTGGACGACGTCATCGACGAAACCCACCTGCGGCCGAACACCTTTTTCGAACACCGCGGGCTGGGGGTGGTGCGACAGTGGCCGGTGTTCTGCCCGTCGCTCCAACGGGCGCTGACGACGACGCTGACCGAAGAGCGCTGCGAGTACTCCGACCACGGCACGTACGTCTGCATCGAGGGACCGCGGCGCGAAACCGCGGCCGAGGCCCGCAAGTTCGCCTCCTACGGGGCGCACCTGCTCGGCACGACGCTGGTGCCCGAGGTATTCCTCGCCAAGGAGTTGCAGCTTTGTTACGCGAGCATCTGCTACGTCGCCAGCTACGCCGAGACGGGTAGCGATTTCCGCCCGTTCGAGAACGGCCGGACGCTCGAATACCCCGCGCAGGTCGAGCGGGCGCGGGCGGCGGTCGAACGGCTGCCGCGGCTGCTCGAACGGCTGATGGACGTGCTCCAGCGCACGCCCGGGGTGTGCCACTGCGAATCGTCGATGCAGCACCACATCGCCAGCGGGCAGATCAGTTGGGACTGGCGCACGTGGTTCGACGACATCCCCGACCTGCCACGCCGACGCGCGGACAACTGGGCCGACGGTGGGTACGAGTACGACTACGAGTATTTCCTCGACCGGATGCGCCGCCAATACGACTATCAGCGGGACGAGCCGGACCTGTTCGACTCCCAGGCGTGAGAGCGGAGCCGGTCGTGATCCTGCGTGCCGCCTGGGTCGTGCCGGTTGGCAGCCCGCCGATCCGCGACGGTGCGGTGACGGTCGCGGGCGAGCGCATCACGGGCGTCGGGCCGTGGGCCGCGGCGGAGCGGGGCGGGGCGGCTCGCGTGGTCGATCTGGGCGACGCGGTGCTCACGCCGGGGCTGGTCAATCCCCACACCCATCTCGAGCTGACGTGTTATGCCGGCCGGCTGGCGTCCGGCCCGCTGTGGGAATGG
>JALSRY010000196.1 GCA_026984555.1 Phycisphaerae bacterium | reverse complement strand
GACTCTGCTACAACGCCTTGCGCGCCGGAGCCGAAATCTTCAACCTCGTCACCCTCGAAGACGTGAGCGTACACGGCGACCGCGTCACCGGCGTCGTCGCCAACCGGACCGGCATCTCCGGCCGCTACCACGTCGACCCGCTCACCTTCTCGGCCAGTGCCGTCCTCGACGCCACCGGCCACGAAGCGGTCGTCCTCAATCACCTCCGCCGCCGCGGGTTCTTCCAGGGCACGCCCATCGAAGCCGCCCAGGAAGGCCCCATGAACGCCGGCGAGGGCGAGGAGTTCGTCGTCGAACGGGCTGACGAGGTATTCCCCGGCCTGTGGGTCGCCGGCATGAGCGTGTGCGCGGCCTACGGCGGGCCGCGCATGGGACCGATCTTCGGCGGCATGCTGCTCTCGGGCCGGACCGTCGCCCAGCGGATGGGTGAAAAACTCAGCAGCCGCAGCTGACGCCGCGTCCCCGGGGCATACCCGCGCCATGCCAACCGGGGAGCGGCCCACCCGCTGCCCCGGCGCGGGGCGACCAAAGCCGTCCGCGGCGCACTGCCCCGAACGCGTGCGAAAACCAGTCGTGCAGTGGAAACCTGATCGGGCGAGACGAAACGCCTCAAGACAACTGGCGGTTTGCCTATGGCGACATTTGCCACATTTCAGCGACTCAAGGACAAGGGGGTCGCGGCACTCAAGGCGGGTGATTATATCGCCGCCAAGCCATACCTCATCCAGGCGGCCGAGTGCATGATCGAGCTGGCCGAGGAAAACCCCGACGACGCCGAACGGGCCGAACAGGAATCCTACGCCCGCGAGTTGATCGAACTGGCCCGCGACTGCGACCGCAAGGCGCGCGCCGGCACCCGGGGACGCTCCAACCGGGATCGCGCCCGCGACGACGAGGACGAAGGCCCTTCCGCCGACGACTGGATCGTCAAGGACAAGCCCAATGTGCGTTTCGAGGACATCGCCGGGCTCGACGACGTCAAAGACGAAATCCAGCTCAAGATGATCCACCCGTTCCGTCACCCAGACCTGGCTCGCAAGTACGGAATCGACGTCGGCGGCGGAATGCTGCTGTTCGGCCCCCCCGGCACGGGCAAGACCATGATCGCCAAGGCCGTGGCGACCGAGCTCGACGCGACGATGTTCGTGATCTCACCCGCCCAGATCATGAGCAAATGGGTCGGCGAGGCCGAACAAAACGTGCAAAAACTGTTCGACGCCGCCAAGGCCGAGGAAAAAGCCGTCATCTTCATGGACGAAGTCGAGGCCCTCGTGCCCAAACGCCGCGGACAGCAATCCACCGTGATGCAACGCGTCGTCCCGCAGATCCTCCAGGAACTCGAGGGTTTTGACCGTAAAGCCGGCCGCGCCCTGCTCTTTCTCGGCGCTACCAACGAACCCTGGCAGCTCGACCCCGCAATGATGCGCCCCGGCCGGCTCGATGTGAAAGTCTACGTGCCGTTGCCCGACGCGGCGGCGCGCTTCCGACTACTGGAAATCTACCTGGGCAAGCGGCCCCTGGACGACGACGTGGACTTCGCCAGGCTCGTCGAACTGACCGCCGGCTACAGCGGGGCGGATATCAAGGCGATCGCCAGTCGTTCCGCAAGTCGTCCGTTTTTGGAATCCATAAACGGGGGGGCACCGCGTAATATAAACATGGAGGATATTCTCGCCGTACTGGAGGAAATGCCTCCCTCGGTCAGTCCGAAGGATGTGGCCAAGTACGAACAGTGGGCCGGTACGCAGGCCTGACGCTTTGTCGCATCATGACCGTTGCACCGCTCGGGCACCGGTGCCCGAGCATCACGCGTGCGGGGCGCCCGCGCCCCCGGTGATCGAGTGCGTCACAATGCACCAGCCACCGCACACGCAGGAGCCCGTGGCGTCTTATGAACATTCGATGCGTGCACTGCCAACAAGAAAACCCTCGGGGAGCGGCCTACTGCGCGGCGTGCGGGCGGCCTCTGCCCTCAAACCAGACAGATCCTCGGAGATTGGACATGAAATCAACCGGAACCGCGTATGGACTGTGGGCACTGTGCCTCGTCGGCGTCTCGGGAATCCACCGTTTCTATGCCGGCAAACCCGTCACGGGCTTCATCTGGCTGGTGACACTGGGGTTCCTGGGCTTCGGTTCGGTCATCGATTTGTTCCTGATCCCCGGCATGATCGAAGAAGCCAACCGCAAGGCCGCCGCCGAGGGAAGTTACCAGTTGCCCTGATCGGGCACACGGCGTACGGGGCCGTCCCGGCGCTCCCGCGCAGGTTCACGCAGATGTTCGCGAGCATGGCCCGCTCTCTCGCAGGCACCGCGCCACGAACCAAAGAGGAAGACGCGGGACAGGAAGACAAGTACCGTGATACCAGCGTCTGCCGCTTGAGGCGCGCGTCCGGGACTGGGCGGTGGAGGCTCGACCCGCCGCTGGAGTACAAGGCATGAGCCGTGACATTCGCAAACAGCTCGCCGACCCGCAACTGGTTGCGGTGTGCCTCGACGGCGAGGCTTGGCCGCACGGGCTGTTGTCCGCGTCGCGACTGCCGACCGGCTGGTTGGGGCTGCACGTGCGTCCCGACGGCACGCGGCGGCTCGTGGCCCCCGGCGAAGAGCCCGACTGCGGGCGCGGCGACAAGCTCGTACTCGTGCGTGACGGCCCTGTGCAGGTGAACATCGGCGTGCAGGACGTGACTTGCGCCGACCAGTACGCCGCCAACGGTGCCTGCGAGCTCGTGCTGCGCTGGCCGGCACGCGCGGATGACCTCGCCGCGCTGCGGGCCACGCTGCTCGGCACGCCGCTGACCCGCGACCGGCTGGAGCAAGTCGTCGCCGCCGGCGGTGCGCTGACCGGGCTGCACCGTTTCATCCGTGAACACCCGGCCCGCGCCCTGCTGGAAGAGGATCTCCGCGGGGAGCTGCACGACGCGCTGCGGGCGGCGTTGCAGAAGTTTCTGTTCGACACGGGAGCCGAGCTCACCGGTCTCGCCGCCGTCGCCTTTTCGAGCGAGTCGTACCAGAACCAGGCGCGCCGCCGGCAACAGGCCCAAGTGCGGATCGAGCAGATTCGCACGCGGGAGATGGTCGAAGCCGCCGCAATCGCGGCCACCCGCCGTCAACTCGACGACCTGCGCGGTTTGCTCGACAAGCTCCGCGACGTGGCCGGCCCCGAGGATACCGACCGCTGGCACGCGCTGCTCCCGGCGCTGAGCCCCGCGCAGCGCGGCCGCCTGCTCGAGAACCTCTGGCGAATCACACCCGACCGGCATATCGCCCGGGCGATCGTCGTCGCCGCCGGCGAGGAATGCCTCTGGCTCGATCCCGCCGAACCCGAGCACGTCGCCCGCCGAACCACGCTGCCCCATGACCTCGGCGGCCTGCGCTCGGTCACGTTCCTGCGGTCACGCAATTGGCTTCTGGCCGGTGCGGCCCGTGGCGTGTGGGCGCTCGACGGGGACACCGGCAAGATCGTCGCACGCTTCAGTGTCCCCGACACGCCCGCCCCGCGAACCGGCTTCAACGCCGCCACGTCCGTCGGCGGGCGGCTCGTCGCCACCAGCTCCCAACTCGGCTGCTGGAGCTGGGCACTCGACGACCCCGCAGACACGCGCGCAATCCTCGAACCGATCGATGGTATCCCCCGGAGAATCCGGGCTGCCGTCGCGACCGATGACGGTCGGGCCCTGCTCGCCGCCGACGACTGCGTACACGTGTGGGATCCGCGAACCGACACGCTCGGCGTGCTCCGGAGCGCCGACGCCACCATCGCGAGCATGAATGTCCTCGATGACTGGTTGTTTGTCGGAACGACCAGCGGCCGGCTCTACCGCCTCTCGCTCGCGCAACCCGGCGACTGGTGGTTGATCCACCAGACGACCGACGCCATCGAAACGGTGCAGGCCC
>JALSRY010000195.1 GCA_026984555.1 Phycisphaerae bacterium | reverse complement strand
AAAATCGGCCACGGAAAAGGACGAGACCCCGTGAACGACGATCGCGAAAAAGTGTGCACGCGATGCAAAACGCCGCTGACCCCGCGCGGCGGCAAGGCGCCCAGGTTCTGCCCACGTTGCGGCCTGCCGGTGCGCCCGCTGCCACCCACGCGCGCCCCAGGCGACCTCGCACCGCCATTCAGACGCACATCGGCGGCGGCCATTCTCGCACTCGTCGCCAGCCTGATGGGGTTCTTCCCGTTTTGTTTCCCGATGGGGTTGATCGGCATCGTAGCGGGAGTTATCGCGCGTGGGCGAATCGCCTTGTCCCGCGGGCGTCTCCGGGGTCTCCACACGGCCAACGCGGGCATCGTCGTGGGAATCCTCTCGATCGCCGTGTGGTATCTCGCGTGGGTATTCTTCTAACCGACGAGCCCCTGACCCGAGGGTTCGAGCACAGGGGGATTACGCGCAGGATGTGCCTCGCGCCGCCCGCAGTCGCGCCACCGCCGACGCGATCGCCGCATCGGGGTTTGCGTCGACGTCGAGAATCGCGTCGGGCGAGATGTCCCAGCGCTGGGCCGCTTCGCGGATCAAGCTCCGTCTGATGGTAAACAGCGTAACCCCGTCGCGCGCGGCCAGCGCGTCGAGATGGGCCGCCCACCCTCCGCCGCCGAATTCGAGCGGCCCGACCTCGTCTACCACGACCAGCGCGCACGGCGAAGCACAAGCCCGCGCGAGGGCGGCACGCCCCAGTTCGAGCCCCGCTGGCAGAAAATGGAAACGCCCGGCCCGCTCGACTCCCGGCACGTCGACGCCGGCCAGTTGCGTGCTGCCCCCGGCGCTCACGTCCTGTACCTCGTACCCGACGCAACGACCCTGCTCGTGAATCGCCGGGCTGAGAATCCCGCCCACGCACAGCCCGCAACCACGCGCAGTTTCCACGATCCGGCGACACGCCGTCGTCTTGCCTGACTGCCGGCCGCCTGTCAACACGATGATGCTCACGTTGGCTTCCTCTCCCCAGAGTCCTCCCGGCTGTCCCCGTCATCCTCCTCGTGTCGGACCCCCGCTTGGGCCAGCAGCAACGCCTCGGCCACGTCCTCCGTCATGCGGACCGTCTGCACACCGATCGCCGTCACCAGCCGCCGCAGGTTCGCCAGCCGTTTCCGCCGCCATCCCCCCCGCAACCGCAGCGCCAGCGTGGTGCGGCGGACGGTTTCGAGCATGGCCGGCAGCAGGTTGATGCCGATGCCACAGGCCAACCCGACCTCGCGTCCGGCCAGCCGGCCGATCAGCGTGGCGACCCGTGCCGGCGCGACGCATCCAGTGATCAGCAGCATGGCCGCGAGGGTCGTCACGACGCGCAGCGCCATCGTCACACCGACGCGCAGCGCCGCCGGCCCGTATGCGGCGTTTTCCGCGGCTCCGGCGCGCGAGGCGCCGAACAGCCACACCGGCACCACCAGCACGACCGCGAGTCCGAGCCAGAGCCACGGGCTCGCAAACACCGCCAATTGCCGCCGATTCAGCAATCCCAGCAACAACAGGCTCGCCACCACCGGCCCGATGATCGCCGGCCAGTCGAGCAACATCGCGGCGGCGAGAGCGGTGATTCCACCACCCAGTGCGAGGGCTATACCGCCGCGCGCCCGAGTCGGACCCGGATTGTCTCTGCGAGTCTCCATGCCGCGTATCCGCACACCAGCCCAACCGCCGCCGACACGACCGTTACGACCGCGAGCAATCCACCCGCGGTCAGCCCGGCGAGCCCCAACGCCGCCCCACCCTGCTGGGTCAACGTCTTGTCGCGCAGCACCCCCAGCGCAGCCGGACCGTAAAGCGTCACCAGCGTCACCACCCGCCGCACGACGGGCACAAGACCAGCGCACAGCCCGGCGACGGCGAACCGTCCACCCGCCGGCCGCCCCACCCACAGCACCGCTTCGACGCACAGGGCTTCGCCGACCACGGAGGTCATCGCCGCCACGAAGCCGCGCGAGACCGACAGCGGCAGAATCGCCGCCGTCACCAATCCGATCGCCAGCGACGAGCCACGCGCGTCCGCGGGCCGGCCAAGCGTTCGCCGGCCAACGAGCATAACGACCACGCCAACCCCCGTCATCAACGTCCCGCGCAACGGCACACCCGCCGAACGCAACAACGCCCCCAGCGTAATCTCCGCGGCCCCCCACAGCGCCCCGAAGACGGCAACAACGGCAATCCAGCGTGCTCGGGCAGGCGTGGCCACGGGCGTTACTCCAAAACCCCATCACGCAGCGTGCGCACAGAATCGCAAACCGCCTCGAGCATCCGCCGATCGTGCGAAGCGATCACAAAGGCCGTCCCACGCTGCCGACAGGCGCCAACCAAGCGCACGATACCGGCCAGCCGCCGAGCGTCCATCCCGTGCGTCGGCTCATCGAGCAGAACCACCGCCGGATCCGCCGACATCGAAGCGGCCAGCGCCGTCCGCTGCTGCTCGCCGTAGGAAAGCGCCAGCGTCATTCGATCGGCCAGTGGTTCGAGATCGGCGGCTTCGAGCAACTGCGCGACGCGCTGCTCGACATCGGGCAGGGCCGCGTTTTCGGCGGCCAGCGCGACCTCCTGGCGCACCGTGTCGCAAAAGAGCTGGTGCAGCGGGTTTTGCAGCAGGAGACCGACCCGCGCACGCCTTCGCCGTGAACATGCGCCAGGCGCGTAGCGAATCCGGCCGCTCGCAGGCCGCAGTCCTCCCGCAAGAAGTAGCAGGAGCGTGCTCTTGCCGGCGCCGTTGACGCCGGTGAGCCCCAGAACCTCGCCGCGATGCAGCGTGAAGCTGACCTCCCGCAGCACCGCACGCCCGCCACGCCGACAACACACCTTTTCAACCGCGACGACTTCGTCCGCCCCAGCGCCGACCGGACTGCCCACGTACTCCCGCAGGGCGACATAATCCGCCGCCGGGGGGAGTAAAGCGTCTGGAACCGCTCCCGAATCGCCGCTCCACGCCCGCGCCCCCTCCTTGTCCAGCCACACCGCCCCGTCGATCAGTCGCCGAACGTGCCCGCTCTGATGCTCCGCGACAACCAGCCGCGTACCCAATTCGTGCATGCAGGCGGTCAACAAGTCGGCCAATGCGCCGGCCGAGTCCGTGTCGAGATTGCTCGTGGGTTCGTCCAGCAGCATGACCTCCGGCCGTGGCGCCAGCGCGGCCGCCACCGCGACACGCTGCTGCTGCCCACCCGAGAGCTCGACGATCCGCCGATCGAGCAACGGTCCCAAACCCAGTTGCCCAACCAGCCGAGCGAGCCACGCGTGGCGCCGAGAAACCAGCTCGGCGGGCGCGACACCGGCTCGCGCCGCGAGTTCGTCGGCCACGCGGGGGCTGTGCAACATCGCCTGCGGATCCTGGAAAACGAAACCCACGCGTCCATCGGGCCGCGGCGGCACGACACGTCCACACAAGCGGACCTGCCCGACGAGTCTCCCACCGCGCACACCCGGTACGAGCCCACAAAAAATGCGCAGGAGCGTGCTCTTACCCGCACCGGAAGCACCCGACACGAGCACACAACGGGCGTCGCCGGTCGCGAACTCCAGCGGCCGCCAGAGCGGAGCCCCGGTCGCCGGGGGGTGGTAATTCAAGCCGTATGCCGTCAGCACTGGTTCACTCACACAAGTCGCCGGCGGTGGCGCCCCGGCGTCTGACGCCCCGGTCTTCCCAGCGAGCCCCGTCGCGCACCCGCGCCGGCTCCTCGCCGAATCCACATCCGCCCGAGGCCCGACCCGTGACCTCGAACCCCCGCGAGAACGCGGCGGCCGGACACCGGCGGCGTGTCGTGTACTGTATACCCTCGCGGCAGCACGGTTTCATCCCGGCGGCCGATCGCGAGGGGTGAGGGGTAGTCGCGCCCCGGGCAATACCGTGACACAACGTCCCACCG
>JALSRY010000194.1 GCA_026984555.1 Phycisphaerae bacterium | reverse complement strand
CCGCGCGATGATCGACGGCGGCTTGTTGGCTTTCGGTGAGTTTCACGCGGCGTCTCCGTCCTCTTCCAGGCTTGGCAACGTCACGTCGGCCCGCCGCGCGCGGTTCCACAGTGGTTCGAAGCGGCACAAGGGCTTGTAGTCGCACGTCTGGCAGGCGAGGGTCTTGTTTTCGATAAGCGGGGCGATTTCGATCCGACCGGCCGCGAGCCCTTCGCCGGCCAGTTGGATCGTCCGGCGGGCCAGGTCGAGATAGGCGGTCAGCTCGGCGAGGGGCCGCGCGTCGGACTGCGGGTGCATGTCCCCGTTTTTCTTGAGGTGCATGGCGGCCACAGGCGACTGCTTCTCGTCGAGGCCAATGTCCAGCAGGCCCGCGATGTCGATGGTGAAGAGCCCGCGCGGGCGGTAGAGATACATGCGCAGCGTGTTTTCGTCGGCGTTCTTGGCGTAGTTCTGGTTCAGCACGCCGACGGCCGGGTACAGCGGCAGCAGCAGGACGCCCGCGGCGTGGGCGGGTTCGTCGGTGGTGAATGCCTGTTGTGTCGCCAGCAGGTACGCCAGCAATTGCAGCCGGTCGCCGGTGAGCGGCGTCTTGCGCAGCTTCCGGGCGGTGGATTTGTAATCGCACACGAGGAGGTAGCGGTGGCCGTCGTGGGTGCAGACGTCGAGTCGGTCGATGATGCCGCTGATGCGCAGGTTGCGGCCGTCGGGCAGGGGCAGCTCGTAGGCGTGCAGGTCGTTGGTGTCGTCCGCGTCGTCGATTCGGAAAGCGCGTTCGCAGGCGAGGGGGCCGAACGCGCCGCGGCGCCAGCGGTGGGCCTGGGCGAGCACGACGTCGCGCAGGAACCGTCGCTGAGCCTGGCCCAGGAATGCCGCCTGGGGACGCCGTCGGGCGAAATCGGCCGGCTGTTGTTGCGTGCGTTGGGCAAAGGCCTGGTCGAGCCAGGTGAGCCACTGGGCGTCGTCGATCTGGTTGGGTGCTCGCCCGTCGTCGAGCGCTCGGTTGACCACCTCGGCGAGCACCGCGTGCGCCTCGATGCCCATCTCCTGGGCGGCGACGGGCGTTCGCTGGGCTTGCAGACGCAGGCCGTAGCGGGCGAAGTGCCGGAAGGGGCAGAGGAGATAGGTCTCGAGTTGCGAGGGGGAGCCGCTCCAGGCTACCGACGCCGGCAATGTTTCGTCGCGCGCGTAATCCGCGATGGTCGGCGGGAGGTTGTCGTAGCGTTCGGCCCGAAGTAACCGGTCCACCGCCGCATCACACGCCGGCGAACCGCGTAGCAGGTCGCGCAACGCCCGATAACGCCGCCATCGCCGGCGGTTTTCCCGTTGTTGGCGGCGTGCCTCGACGTACTTGCTCGCGAATTCCTCGCAAGAGGTCGGCGGTGTGTCGCCGGAGAGGGGATGCGGTTCGGCGATCGGACCCAGCACTCGGCGTAGATCGCGCAGCAGCGGCGACGGATACGCCGGCTCGCCCGATGCGCCCACCCGCGCGTAGCTGACAATCAGCCGCCGCGACGGGCGCGTAAGCGCGATGTACGCGAGCATGCGTTCGGCGAACACATCGTCGCGCCGGGGCCGCAACGCTACGAGTCCGGTTCGCGCCAGCTCCTCACGATCTTCGGTGCCCAACAGGACGTCTTCCGTGGGGGGCGCGGGGAAGACGCCTTCGTTCATCGCGAGCACCCACGCCAGCCGGATGTCCGGGTGCCGGCTACGTTCGATCGAGCTGATGAGCACCTGGTCGAGCGTGGGAGGCGCCAGCCCGACGGTCAGGTCGCGCAGTCCGCCCTCGATGATCGTCGCGAGGTCGGTCCCCGAAAGCGGCGCGTCGGCCATAACGGCGTGCAGGTCTTCGAGCAGCGTACAGAGCGTATCCCAGGCGAGCCGGTGATACTCCGCCGTTTCCCACTCCGCATCCTTTCGAGCCTGATCGATCCAGCGCGCCACGACATCGGGCAGGCCGAGCCGCTCGAACAACTCGTAAAGTTGGACGGCCCAGGTTTCGCCGGTGGGCGTCGCCGTCGCGCGAACGAACTCGACGAACGGTTCGAGTGCTGCGACGATTCTTCGCCGGGCAGGCTCGACCGGCGCGGCGTTGTTTCCGGAGGCCCAGCCCCGCCGCCACAGCTCCCAACCGTGGAGCTCTTCCGCCAGCAGGAGGTTCTCCAGACGCTCGGCTTGGTCGCGGGTCGCCGGAAGCAGCCCGCAACGCAGCAGCCGGATCGTCTCGGTCGTGGCAAAATCGGCCTGCACGACCCGAATCAGCCCCGGTACGAATCGGCTCAGGACATGACCATCGAGTGCGCGGCGGCGATCGAGAAAAAACGGAATCTCGTATTCCGCGAACACGTCCGCGATGTCGTCGGCGAGCGGCGTCAGATCACGCGCGATCAGGGCGAAATCGCGAAACCGCCAATCGCCGCCCGACTCGATGACCAGCCGCCGGATGGTCTGCGCGGCCGCTCGCAACTCGTCGCGATGTGTCTCGCAGACGAGCACCTCTACCTGGGGGGCGGCCTCCGGCGAGGATTGCGTCGGCTCGGGGTCGCGGTTGGCGGCGGCGGGGGCGTGCGGCTCGTCCGCGGCCCGGCGGAGGACTGAAGCGCCGAACGAATCGCCCGCCAGTCCGGCCTCCAGCCGGGCGAGTGTCGGGGCGTTGGCAAAGCGTGGTGGCGGGTCCGGCCGCAGGCGGATCGGTGGAGTGATCGCTACGCCGACCTCGGCCAGCCGTTTGCACAGGTGATGATACGTTGTTTCCGTGCGCGAAAACAGGCCGAGCCGATCGGGGGCTAGCGAGTCCGCGGATACGTTGGGGGTATCGGGATCGAGCAGCAACGCGATGTGCATCCGGCGGACGACGCCGGCCAGCGTGACGAGCGTTTCGAGCTCCTGGCCGGTCAGCCCGGCGAAGCCGTCCACCCACACGCGCGCACCACTGAGCCAGTCGATCCGGGGTAGTTGTGCTCGCAACGCGCCGAGCCACTGGGCCGGATCGACCCGCTCGGGCCCCAGCCAGTCGAGGTACGCGGCGAAGATGCGTGACAAGGCTTCGAACCGTGCGCGGGCGGTGGGGTTGTCCACCTTCGCCGCGCCGGCTGCGAGATCGTCGGGCGAGATGTTTTCGCGGAGCAGCTCCTCGATGAGCCGGTCGAGTCGGGTGAAGAATCCGGGGGTGGTGGCCGCGGCGCCGAACGGCCGCAGGT
Organism: Phycisphaerae bacterium; assembly: GCA_026984555.1. GTDB lineage: Bacteria > Planctomycetota > Phycisphaerae > UBA1845 > Fen-1342 > JALSRY01. The sequence continues at coordinate 709 of JALSRY010000194.1, read as the reverse complement.
ATGCGGGGTTTTGTCCGCCGAGCGCTCGCAGGGCCAGCGTTCGCGCGGTGGGGCGGATGGTGGGGGGCTCGCGCCCGATCTCGGTGAACAGCCGCCGGGCCAGACGTGAAAAACTGAGCACCTCCGCTCGCCAATAGCCGTTTCGCGGCGAACGCAGTGCGAGCGTTCGTTCGAGCTGGAAGGTGGCCTGTTCGGGGACGATCCACAACAGGGGGGCGCCGTCGCGTTCGGTCTCCAGCGCGGCGAGGATGTCCGCCAGGCAGCGATGTGTCTTGCCGGTTCCGGCTCGTCCGAGGATGAATGTCACCGGCATGGCAAAGCGCCCCATGCGTCGCAGTGGAAAGGAGCAAAAGACTCAGACGGGCGCGCCGGCGCACCGGTGGCGCGCCACGCTGCTTGTCACTCGTCTGCGTGCGAGCAGAGCTTCCGCCCGTGGCGAAACGCCGCGAGTTCGCGGGCGACACAGGACTCATCCGCGAGCGCGGGTGCTTCACGCGGCCGGGCAGGCCCCCGAGGGGTAGCTCAGTCGTCTTTGTATTCCTTGAGCATCTTCTTGTAGTGGTCGCGCTCCTTCTTGTAGCGATCTTTCTCGCGCTTGCACTTGGCCTTGTCGTGTTCGAGGTCGGCGACCTTGTCTTCGAGGTACTTGATCCGCCCGTAGGCCTTGCGCAGCTCGTAGCGGGCCTCTTCGAGCGTGCGCGGGTTGGGA
>JALSRY010000193.1 GCA_026984555.1 Phycisphaerae bacterium | reverse complement strand
ATACGCGGGAAATCGGCTGCCAGTTGCGAGAGTCGCCGCAGCGTCTCTTCGATCGCGGGCAGGTCGCTCGGCGGCTCGCCGCGGACACCTTGCAAGACGCTCGACGTGCGCAATTCGCGGACCATCTTGCCGGCGGCTGATTCGCGGATCGGCACGACGCGAAAGGTCACGTCTTTGAACGCCTCGACGTAGATACCCCCGAGTCCGAACATCAGCAGGTGGCCGAAGATCGGGTCACGGTGGATGCCGAGGATCACTTCCTTGCCCGCGGGAATCATCGGCCGAACCAGGATGCCGGCGATGTCTGTTTCGCTCACGTGGCGCAGCACGTTGTCGCGCATGGTCTGCCACGCGGCCCGCACCTGCCCGGCGTCGTGGAGGTCGAGCATCACGCCCTTGACCTCGATCTTGTGCACGATTTTCGGCGAGACGATTCGCAACACGACGGGGTAGCCGATCCGGTCGGCGGCGGTTACCGCCTCCTCCACCGTCCGGGTGAGTTGCGCGGCGACAACCGGGAAACGGTACGCGGCCAGCACTTCGAGCGCCTGCGATTCGAGCAGGTAACCGTCGGGCATGGCGTCGATGACGGCGGCGGCGCGCTCGCGGTCCACGTCCTCGTAGACGCGGATTTCGCTGACCTCGCGTCCGAGCCACTCGCGGTACCACGCCGCGTGCCACATCGCGTCGGCGGCCCATTCGGGCAGGATGTAGTGCGGGACGCCGTGGTCCTGGAGAATCCGAATTCCGGGTGCGACATCTTTGCCGCCCATGAACGAACACAGCAGCGACTTGCCGCTGGGCGCGTAGCGCTTCCAGATATCACAGATCGACCGGGCAATCGCGGTGATGTTGGTCATGGATTGTGGTGTCAGGATCACGAGCACCTGGCTGACGGCGTCATCCTCGAACACGGCCTGGAGGGCGGCGGCGTAGCGGTCTTCGCGTGCGTCGCCGATGACGTCGATGGGATTCTTGAGGTTGGCGGCGGCGGGCAGCGCCTGGCGGAGTTTGCGGGTTGTCTGTTCGGAAAGGGTGGCGAGTTCGAGACCGTGCCCGACGGCGGCATCGGTCGCCATCACGCCCGGCCCGCCGGCGTTGGTCACGATCGCGATGCGTCGATCGCGCGCCAGCGGCTGGTTGGCCAGCAACTGTGCCGTGTTGAACATCTCCTCGATCGACGCGCACCGGATGATGCCCGATTGCTCGAACACGCCGTCGCAGACCTCCGCGCTGGCGGCGAGTGCCCCGGTGTGGGACTGGGCGGCGGCGGCGCCGGCGGCGGTTCGCCCGCCCTTGATGGCGAGGATCGGCTTGGGATTCGCCCGGTTTCCGGCGATCTCGCGCGCGGCCTGCATCAGCTCGCGCCCGCGGGTGATCTCCTCCAGGTACATCAGGATCACCGAGGTCTGGGGGTCGTCGGCCAGAAAACGCAGCAGGTCCACTTCGTCCACGTCGGCCTTGTTGCCCAGGCTCACGAATTTCGAAAAGCCGATGTTCTTCCCCGCCGCGTAATCCAACACCGCGGTACAGAGCGCGCCACTCTGCGACAGAAAAGCGATGCTTCCCGGGGCGGGCATCGCGCGGGCGAAGCTCGCGTTGAGCCGCACGGCCGGCTCGGTGTTGATGACACCCAGGCAATTCGGCCCGATCAGGCGCATGCCGCCCTCGCGGGCGATGTCCCGGATGCGCTGCTCCCGTTGTCTTCCCTTCGCGCCGATCTCCCGAAACCCGGCCGAGATGATGATCGCGGCCTTCACGCCCTTTTCGACGCACTGGGTCAGCGCCCGGTCGCACACCGCTCCCGGAAAGACGAGCACGGCCAGGTCCACGGGATCGGGTATATCGAGCACATAGTCATACGCCCGCACGCCGACGATGTGTTTCTTGCGCGGCGCGACCGGGTAGACGACGCCATTGAACCGGCTGTCGAGCAGGTTCACGAAGATGTCGTGGGGCACGGTTCCCGGCGTGTTCGTCACGCCCAACACCGCGATCGACTCGGGTCGGAAAATCGTATCCAAGCCGTCGGCGCCGGTGGCGGCGACGGTATGTGGTTGCGTCTGCGTGGTGGTCATGGTTCTGCTCGCTCGTGGCAATCCAAACCGGGCGGACCCCGCCCCCCCACGCCGTGGCCCGACAACTTCTCCCGCGCCGGCGCGGGACGCCCGGAACACCTACCCCGGGCATCCCTGCGCGCCGGCCTCGGAGGACCAGTTACCGCCGCCGGCCCCCCCGGCGGCCGTCGGCGATGATCACTTCTTCAGGTGTTGCTCGATGAAGTCGGCCGCACCGCCGACGGTGTCCACCGCGAGGGCGGCATCTTCTTCGAGCTCGATCCCGAATTCCTGTTCGAACGAAGCGACCAGCTCGACGCTCTGCACGGACTCGGCCCCGAGGTCGAACACGAAACTGTCTTCGGGCTTGATCGAGTCGGCATCGAGCGCCAGCACCTTCGCCGTCACCTTGATTACGCGATCCAGAACGTCTTTATCCGCCATGAGATTGTTCTCCTGTTGTAAGCATTCGTTGCGTCTGCTTCTTAAGCGAATTGGTGGGTAGTGCCCACCCTGCGTTAGTTCCCCTTGTATTTCTCGTACAGATCGGGAAGTTGCCGTTTGACCTGCTCGGCGAGCTCTTCATCGCTGATGGCGGTCAGCCGGCCGTGGACGTTGTACTGTTCCATCACCCACTTCTGGATGCCGAAGATCTTGGTCAGTTTCACTTCGTCGGGCGTACCTTTGACGCCGAGGAACTCGTTGACCCAGACGGCGATCCCGTCGGTCCCGGTTTTGTCGGTAATCGCCACGCCCGGGGGCCGGTTGAGCAGCCTGGCCGTATCCATGATGTTGTAGATGCGTTCGTCGCGCCGCAGTCCGCCGGCGTGGATGCCGGCGCGGGTGGTGTTGAAGTGCTTGCCGACGAAGGGGTAGTTGTCGGGGATCGGGAAGCCGATGCCGCGCATGTAGTCGGCGATTTCGGTGATCGTGGTGGTTTCGATGCCGCAGAGGTCGCCCTTGAGCGCGATGTACTCCATGATCGCGCCTTCCAGCGGGGGGTTGCCGGTGCGTTCGCCGTAGCCGAACAGGGTAGCGTTCAGGGCGTTGCATCCGCAGAGCCAGGCGGTGGTTCCGTTGATGTGGACCTTGTGGAAGTCGTTGTGGCCGTGCCACTCCAGCCGCTCGGGTGGGATGCCGCACTCGTTGTTCATGTACCAGCAGAGCTTGGCGATGGAGCGGGGGGCGGTGGCGTTGGGGTAGCTGATGCCGAAGCCCATCGTGTCGCACAGGCGGATCTTGACCTTGAGTTCGTCGGGCACCTGCTCGCTGAGGCGGGCGAGTTTCTGGACGAACGGGAAGACGAAGCCCTTGAGGTCGGCGCGGGTCACGTCTTCGAGGTGGCAGCGTGGGCGCACGCCGGCTTCGAGCGCGGCCTCGGCGACCTCGATGTACTGGTCCATCGCCTGCCGGCGGGTCTGTTTCTGCTTGTGGAAGATGTGGTAGTCGCTGCTGCTGGTGAGCATGCCGGACTCTTTGAGGCCGGCCTCCTTGACGAGCCGGAAGTCGCCCTTGACCGCCCGAATCCAGCCGGTGATTTCCGGGTACTTGAGCCCCAATTCGCGGCACTTGTCGAGCGCGGCGCGGTCGTTCTTGGTGTAGAGGAAGAACTCGGTCTGGCGGATCACGCCGTTGGGACCGCTCAGTTTCGAGAGCATTTCGTAGAGCTTGACTTGTTGCTCGACGGTGTACGGCGGGCGGGCCTGCTGGCCGTCGCGGAAGGTGGTATCGGTGATGTGGATGTCCGCCGCGGCCCGCGCGGCCAGGTCGAATTCGACCCGCCGGCCCTCGATTTCCTCGATCCAGTTGCCATCGAACGTGATCAGCGGCGGCAGCGAGTAAGGGAAAACGTTTTCGA
>JALSRY010000192.1 GCA_026984555.1 Phycisphaerae bacterium | reverse complement strand
GCGGGGCATGTGATCGTCGCGGATGTGGACAACTTCCGCATCCAGGTTTTCGACACGACCGGCGTGCTCCAGTTCAAGTTCGGCTACCGCACGCTGTACACCTCCGACGGCCAGATCACGTGGATGGCCCGCAGCGAGGGGCTGGCGATCGACTCGTGTGGAGACATCTACCTCGCCGATGCGCTGATGGGAACGGTCCGGATTTTCTCGGCGTCGGGCGTGGAGCTGGACCCGGGATTCGCGCCGCCGATCGCGTATGGCAGCGCACCAGGGCAACTGCGTGTTCCGTGCGACGTACTGATTGCGGGGGGCCGGCTGTACATCGCCGACACGAACAACGCCGCGATCGATGTGTACGACGTCCACTGCGCGAAGCTCTCGATGCGGAACGCGCTTTCGCCGCGAACACCGTCGCCGAAGACCGCGCCGGAGCATTCCGGGTGCGACGTGGCGCCGCCGGACAACCCGCAGGTCATCGCGGACGCGATGGTGGCTGGGCGTTACGACGCGGCGTTGGACCTGAACTGCGACAAGGCGGTGGACATTGACGACCTGAAACTGGCGCTCGATCGTTTCGGGGCCGGCACGCCCCAGGACTTTCTTTCAGGCGGGGAGAAGAACCGCGGGGGGTACGACGCGCCGCACATCATCGACCTGCCGTACCAGTGCGGGCGGTGTCACTCGATGAACGACATGCCCGGTGGGATGCTGAGCGCGGAAGGTCAGGAGAACCTGTGCTTGTCGTGCCACAGCGCGGGGAAGCTCGCGGGTTCGATGCCCGTGGCGGGCGCGGGGCACGCCAACTCGCACGTCTGGGGCGAGCCGGCCAGCAGTGCGGATGTGCCGGGCCCGGAGGCGGGCAGTGCGCTGAGTCTGCACCTCGACAACGGGAACATTCGCTGCGGGACGTGCCACGAGCCGCACGACGGCACCTACGACTACCTGCGGGTCGATGCGTCGCAGGGACAGCTCTGCAAAGAGTGCCACCGAGGCTCCGGGGCCCCGATCGACCACGCGATCGGCCAGCCGTTCGGGCCGGAGTATTGCACGGACTGCCACGACATGCACGCCGACGGCGACAATGCCGCGCTGATCAAAGAGCGGATGTATAGCTGGTACAACGGCACGACGGTGGATGTGGGCTTCACCGACCCGACGGTCGGAGTCGGCGACGGAGGATTTGTCGATCCGGACGCGGGCGAGTTCGGTTTTTGCGACGTTTGCCACGCGTATTACGACGACAGCCAGAGTCCGCCGGTGGTATCGCAGGAGTTTCTCGACCTGACGCCGGTGCACGACGAGAACATGCCGGCATGCACGCTGTGTCACGGCCACTGGGCGGGTTTCGACCCGCACCCGGACGGGTATGACCAGGTACACTTCTTCCTGCACAACGCGGGGACGGGCGAGTACATCGTGGGGGATGAGACGTTCACGCAATCGGACGTGGATCGCGACATGGCGGGGCAGATATGCTCGAAGTGCCACCCCTCGGCGATCGGCGAGGTCAAGGATTCGGTGCACTTCAAGGAAGCGGGCCGCACGGACCGGGTGTTGTTCCCGGGCGGCGGAGCGCACGGCATGCTCGACCGGGCTTGCGGGTTGCCGGCGACGACGGGCCTGACGAACTTCCTGAGCGACGTCAACCTCGGCGAATGCGCCAAGTGTCACGTGGGCCGTTACATGCCCGTGATGGAGGGCTTTTTCGCGGCGATGTTCGGGCAGATGGGGGTGGCCGACCCGGCGGGCCAGGCGGAACAGCTCGTCAACGGTGGGATCGACTGTCTGATCTGCCACGCGACGGCCTACCGTTCGTGGCCGGAAGGAACGCTGGCGGCGCTGGCGGACTACGCACCGGCGGACGCGGCTTCGCCCGGTCCGATCGGCTATGCCCGCCTGGCGCGTGACAACGGCGACTTCGACCACGACGGCATGCCCGACCTGGTGATCGACATGGACGGGGACGGCGTGATGGATGCGCCGCTGATGTACGATTCCGACGGGGATGGCATGCCCGACACGATGTGGCCGACCGTGGCGCAGGATCGCAGCCTCGCGGCCCTCTCGTCGATCGGACCGACCACCGAGCAGGCTTGCCTGCGGTGCCACGAACACGCCCGAACGGGATACAAGCGTGGAACGCTGTTCGAGGAGGGATACGACGTCCACGCCACACTCGACACCGGGCCGTTTGCCGGGGCCGCGAACCAGTGCACGGTGTGTCACAACGCCAACGACCACAAGTTCGTGCGGGGGCACCTCGTGAGCGGTGACCTCGCGGCGGCGGACTATCCGCCACCACCGCCGGGGGTACCGACGGACCCGAACGACCCGACGGACATTTCGTGCATTCACTGTCACGACGCGTCGGCGTTGCCCGAGCCGATCCACTCGGAACGTCACCTGGCGGTGATCGCGTGCGAGACGTGTCACATTCCGGTCAGCAGCGGCATCACGTATTCGTTGTTCGGCCAGGGTGGGCACCTGAGTTTCGGGCGTGACGCGGAAGGTTACGACACGAAGCTGGTCACCGCGGATCATTACGGTTTCGTGGACAACGCCGACCGGGACGCGGATTACGAAGCGTACCAGACGCGGCCGGTGCTGATGTGGTTCGACGGGGGGACGTCGTTCCTGGCGCAGTCGCTGGCGGTTCGGGGCATGCCCAACGCGAAGATCACGCCGCTCAAGCCGATGGGCAACGGCATGATGTTCGACGCACGGTTCTTTGACGGGGTGATGCTCCAGAACGAGGCGGGGGCGGACTACAACGCGTACTCGATGTACCGTTTCTTCGCCAACGGCAGCAACGCGGAGGCGTTCGCGGCGCTCGGTATGCTCGACATGACGCCGACCGAAGTGCGCAACACGACGCTGGCCGACTTTTCGAACCCCAACCCCGACTTCCAGATGATGGCGGCGATGCAGCTCTTCCCGAACCTGGTCTACTTCGACAAGGCCGATTTCGGGTTCGAGCACTACCTGACGCGGAAGGGCTCGCCCTGGGACACCAACGGCGACGGCATCATCGACGCCGGGCAGCCGTTCTTCTTCGACATGTTCACGGCGTCCAATGCGGGCCTGATGCAGTTCATGGGCTTCAACGGGCCGATGGGTTTCCCGCCGGACTACGAGTGGTATCCCTTCTTCGACGATGTTTCCCAGGTGATCTCGATGAAGTTGCCCGACGGCAGCCTGATGAAGATGTTCCTGCAAATGCAGGCCGCCAATCTTCCGCCCGATCAGCAGTCCGCGTTCCTGGCGGCGGTGGACAACTACCCCGCGTTCTCGAACGGGATCACGCTGGGCGGGCACGGGGTCCGGCCGGTTGAAGAGGCGCTCGGCTACGGGGCCGACGGGTGCCTGGATTGCCACTCGGACAATGGCGTGATGTCCACGCCGGTTCCGGTGACACGAAAGATCCCGACCGACCTCGGGCCGATGGGGATCGTGGAGCTGCCCGTCTACCAGTGGAAATACTACAACCTTCATGCGCTGGTGGATCTGGGGCTTTCCGTGCAGGACGAGGACGTTGTCGCGGGCACCGCCGATGTCGATATTCGCGGCAACAGCAACTATCTCCAGGTCAGCGACACGACGTTCGTGCTGAACTGGTTCATGCCGAACGATCCCGCAGGGTACCGCCGGGCTGATGATCCCACCGCGCTGGCGGGAACGACGCTGACGCCCGCGGACCTGACGTGGAGCGGCGGGAGCTGGATGCCGGTGCTCGAACCCGTTGTGGATATGGTGCCGAACTACGCCGTGCTGGGTTATGCCCCCGGCGAGCTGAGCGCGTTCGGGCTGCACGGTTCGCGTCAGGGGAAGGCGACCTTTTACGCCGCGGAGAATGGTGGGTTCGAGAATATCACCGGGATTCCGATGAGCGATCTGCACTGCCAGAAGTGTCATGCGGCCAACTACGCCGACGGG
>JALSRY010000191.1 GCA_026984555.1 Phycisphaerae bacterium | reverse complement strand
AATCAAGTTTGCCAAACCCACCAGGAATCCCAGGGCCAGGTTGTACGGCACGGGATACCCGCCCAGGCTCACGAACAACCAACCCACCCCCGTGATGACCCCCAGCGCCAGGCACACCAGCAACCGGCCGCGGAAAAACGACGAGATCGCTTCGTCGATCGTGCGGACGATTTCGATAATCGTGTCACGATACGCCGAGGGCAGGTGCTTGCGCACCGTCGTCACCGTTTCGTTGAATCGCCACAGGAACACGAACGTGTACACCGGCAGCAACACCGTCACGGTGGCCCAGTAAAACACGTTCGTCGCCAACGCCGAAACATACGTGATGATCGACCGAGTCATCGAAATGACGTGTTCGACCGCGAGCTTTTCCAACTGCGCAGCGCCGCTGAGTCGAACCGTCCCCTTCCGCGAAAACGGCGTGGAGTCGAGCTCGTCGGCCGACTCCGGCGAAAGCACCGCCGGTGCGTTGTCCTCGACCCATTGCACCGCCCGCCGAACGTAATCCGGCGCGTCGGTCGCGATCTGAACGACCTGGACGGTCCCCAACCCGAACAGCGCCAGCCCCACGATCACCAGCACACCCAACCCGACACACACCGACACCAGCCGCCGAACCTGGTATCGTTCTTCCAACATCGTGACGAGCGGATTGAGGATGTACGCGATGGCCAGGGCCGCGACGATCGGGGTAAACACCCGGCGCAAGATCACCGCGATCCAGATCAGGACGACGGCACTGGCGAGCACCGCGAGAAACCGGACCCAGCGCCGCCCGCGTTCGGACAGCTTGGGAACGTAGCGGTCGATCGCGTCGGGTTGGCTCATGCGGACTCGCCAAAGGTATCGGTGGGAATCTCGTACTCGCCGAAGGCCTCGTCGAAATCGTACACGTCGTCGAAATCTTCGATGCGGTCCGACTCCTGCCGGCCGAGCAACTGCATGTTCACAAGCAGAAAAACCATTTCGCCGAAGTCGCGCGTCGAACGGATGTTCCAGTGCCGCAGGACGATCCGTGCGAGCGGCCCCCAGGTTTCGATCGCGAGGCGGCGCAGACCTTCACAGAGCTGCTGCCCGGTGACGTGGCGCGGCCCTTCGGGCACATCCGTTCCGTAGACCATGCGGGTGGTGTATTCCAGGCCCCGCTGGAGAAAATGGTAGGCCTCAGGCGGGTAGCGACCGTCCTCGCGCAATGCGCGTTCGATCTGGCGGGCTCGGTCGATGCCCATCAGGATTTCGTCAAAAGTCGCCCGGTCTGCCATGACAACCTTTCCGAATACGCGATGACCATGATCCCGTACCTCGATGCCCCATGCCACCTGCCCGCGGCAATCCTGCCAGCGCCAGTATTGTATCAAACAATGCCACAGCGTGGGCGTCACGCAAACGCTTCCCGGCCGTGTCCGCGCCTCGGCGGCAGAATCCACCCCCATGCCCCCGTTGTTCCGCACAACCGCCGGCCGACGGCCCGCGTCAGGTTCCCGCGCCGCCCGAACCCGCCGATCCATCGCCTCGTGGTCGGCGGCGACGACGCCGGCGGCGGCGCGCGGGAACTTTGTCGCCTTTCTTGTTGCCCTGAGCATTTTTTCCGCCGGCCGGTGCGCGGGGGGTGGCCGCTTCGCGCTGTTTGTCGGCCGACCCGCGAGCAGTAGGCGGCGTGGAGCCCGCTTCCCGGGTACCCGTTTCGGCGGAACCGCCGCCTTTCCTGCGCCGTCGCGGGCGGCGCCGGGAACGTGGCCGGCCCGAGTCCCGCCGCGATTTGCCCCCTTCTGGGGGTTGGGCCGTGGATTCGCCCGTGGGAACCGGCTCAGGGGTCTCGACGGGCGGGGTCTTGGGTGGAGGCGGCGGCTCTCCGGGCTTACGGGTTTCCTCCACGGGGATCGCCACCACCCGCCCGTCATCGAAACGCACCATCAGCAACTGCGTCAGAATCTGCCGGTCCACCACGGTTCCCACGCCGAACTCCGTCTCGACACGCGTGCCGTGACGGGGGAGCTTGCGGGCAAGCTCGTCGTAACCCTCGTGCTCGTACCGCAGGCAGCAGCGCAACCGGCCGCAGCGGCCCGAGACTTTGGTAGGGTCGAGCGTGGATTTCTGGATCTTGGCCATGCGCATGGTGACCGGACGGAGTTTCTTGAGGAAATTCTTGCAGCAGCACTCGCGCCCGCACACTTCGTAATCGGCGACCAGCCGGGCCTCGTCCCGCGCGCCGACCTGGCGCATTTCGATCCGCGTCTGGTAGTGTCGCGCGAGTTGGCGCACGAGCTCGCGAAAATCGACGCGACCGTCCGCGCGGAAGTAGAACACGATTCGCTCGCCGCCCAGCAGGTGCTCGGCCGTGATGACTTTCATGTCCAGATCGAGCCGCGCGGCGAGCAGGGCGCAACGATCGACATCCTCGCGCACGTGGGCGTTGAGTCGCCGATGCTCGTTGATGTCCTGCTTGGTCGCTTCACGGAGGATCCGGCCCGCCCGCAGTCGATAGAACTCCGGGCCGCTGTTCTTGATGTACGCCTTGATCTGTTCGCGGCTGACGGCGTGTGCGCATCCGTGGCAGACGAGACTCACCTGCTCGCCCAACTCGATGCCCCGGTCGGTCTGGATCACCACGTGCGCACCGCACTTGAACACGGCTTTCGGGCCGTGGCGGAACTCGCCGATCCAGTTCATCGCGCCGTACCGAACGCCACTGGTCGGATAGATTTTCTCCAGCCCCGCGCCGCAGGCCTCGCCGGAGCCCCGGGCTCCGCCTGCGGGTTGTTGCGAATCATGAAGCGGCAAACGGGCCATCGCGGATCCAGGCTCTCCAGGAGCGGCCAGGGGCCCCGGCCGCCTGGCCGAGCGCAGCCCATCGCCGCTCGTCGGCGCGGCCCCTCGCCGCGCCCCGTCCCCTCACGCCGACCACCGCCCTACGAGCCTCCGGCCGCCCGCGTGAGGTTGCATTGTACAGGAAATAGCGGCCGGGTTCGCGGAGCGTGCGCGTTGGCGATCGGATGTTCTCGTGCGGGGAGGTGTCGGCGTGTGGGCGACCAGGGTGACACATGTGCCGCGGCTGAAACGTCTTCGTCGATCGAGCCGAGCGTCCCCATCAACCGCCCACGCTCGCGGCCGGAGCGTTGGTGTGCGGTGGCTGGCAGGGGCACCGCGACGGGCATATGATGCCGGCGACGTTGTCTTGCGAGGAAGGCGAACACGCATGGCCGACAAGCAGCCGCAATACCGACGCATCGTGCTCAAGATCAGCGGGGAGGGGTTTTGCCCGCCGGGCGAGTTCGGCATCCACCGGGCGCCGCTCGACCGGGTGGCGGCGGAGATTCGCGACGTTTCCGAGCTGGGCGTTCAGGTGGCCGTCGTGGTGGGTGGTGGCAACCTGATGCGCGGGGCGAGTTTCTCGAACGATCTCGGCATCGACATCGCGACCGCGGACTACATGGGCATGCTGGCGACCGTGCTCAACGCCTTGGCGCTCCAGGAAGCGCTCGAGCGAACCGGGGCGGACACGCGCGTCCAGAGCGCGATTTCCATCCAGCGCGTCTGCGAGCCGTTCATCCGCCGGCGGGCCCTGCGCCACCTGGAAAAGGGGCGTATCGTGATTCTCGGCGGCGGTACGGGGAATCCCCATGTGACCACCGATAGCTGCGCCGCCTTGCGGGCCGCCGAGCTCAAGGCCGACGCGCTGCTCAAGGGAACGAAGGTGGACGGGGTCTACGACGACGATCCCCAGACCAACCCGCATGCCACGCTCTACCAGCGCGTGACCTACAACGACGTCATCGACCAGCGGTTGCGCGTCATGGACGTTTCCGCGATCGACGTGTGCCAGCAACACCACGTGCCGATTGTCGTATTCAACCTGATGAAACCGGGTACGATGCGGCGGGTGGTGTTGGGCGAATCGCTGGGGACGTTCGTCGGACCGTAGCGCCGGCTACCCG
>JALSRY010000190.1 GCA_026984555.1 Phycisphaerae bacterium | reverse complement strand
GGAAAACCTACGAAAACCAGTTTCTCCAGGCACGCGGCAATCCCGACGAGGCGTTGCGGCTGATCCAGCTCGCCAAGGCGGCCGACGCGGGAATCCCGGGGCTGGCGCCGATCTCTCGTGCCGCGCTCGAACGCAAGTTTCAGAAACAGATTCGCCGGGCTACGGCGCTTCAGGTGCACGGACTCTTCGAAGTCATCGCCGTCCACCCCTCCGCCGGCCCGCCGCAATTCTACGCGTTCGTGCTGCGCCCGCGTGGCTGGGACTGGGTGGCCCAGGCGTTCGAGGCGAAGGTGATCGGCCCGGCCGACAGCCTCACGACGCTCGTGCGCGGCGAGTTGCCCATCGACACGAGCACGCCGACCGACCTGCTGTTTCTCGTGGCCCCGGACGGATCGTGCGACACCGACTGGTGGACCTACGAGCGTGAGGCGTTGCTCCCGCACACGCGCACCCAGCCGGGCGGCCTGTTCTACCTGCCCAGCGTGGCGGCATTGCAGTCAGCCGCGTGGAACTTCGACCGCGCGATGCGCTGGTGGTATCGACTGACGCTGGCTTCGGGCGACACGACCGCCGGTTGCTACGCTCGCGGCCGGCGTGTGCAGTCCAACCGGCAGACGGTGGGCGATTTCGTCGACCTGGCGGTCCACGCCACCAGCATCGGCCGCTGGCCGCGAACCGTCCGCACCATCCCCGGCCGCGGCCCGCAGCGTCTGATCACCGGCTTCCGCACGGTCAAGACCCGCGCCCGCGGGCCACTCCCCCTCGCCCTGATGCTCTCCCAACCGTAACAATGGGGTGTGGCGCCGGGCACCCCCACTCCAGCGCCACACCGCTTCGCGGGCCACGCCCGCATATATGCACTCGGCGGCATCCGCCGCGCGGTTACGGACAGGTAGTACCGTAGACCGCCAGCAACCGGGCCAGATCAGACAATCCCACGCAGCCGTCGTTATCGAGATCGAGTTTCGGATCGTACGCCGCGTCTCCGTAGCACGAGCCATATGCCGCCAGCAACAGCGCCAGGTCGGCAAGATCGATCTGCCCGTCCCCGTTGAAGTCTTCCGGGCAACGTGCCGCGAACAGTGTGTACGCCATGTCCACGCGGTCGGGCGGCGTCGTACAGAGCCACGGCTGCTTGAACCAGTTCCCGTACTCCCAGCACGGCGGCTCATAGGGCATGATGATCTGGCCGACGCATGCCTCGTCGAGCGTCTGGGGTACGCCGCTCGGCTCGATGCCGTTGTGCCAACCCCAGAACTTGCCTTCGGGATCGGTGTCGATCGGCGGCGTGTGACCGGTCTGGATCGGCTGGCAATCCGGCGGTCGCCACGTCATGCCCGTTTCCGCCTGGATGCTCACCCAGTAGCGCATCCCCTCGATCTCCTGGAACGCACCGGGCAGCCCCGGCGGCGGATAGTTCGTCCGCGGATCGGGATTCGAGCAAATCAGGCAACAATCGCTCAGGTCCACGTAATACTCGTAGAGCGCATGCCCCAGGCAGTCGGCGCAGTCCAGCGGCGCAATCTGCACCGCGTCCGCCGGCGCGAAGTACACGGCAATCACCGTCGGCGGCGGGTCGACCAGGATGTCGGGCGGGCAACCCGGCACCTCGTCCTTGGCCCAATGAATCGCGATCAACCAGCCGTCGAGCACATACGGCTCCATCCCAGGCGTATCCGGCGCGTAACGATCATCCCAGTAGCTCCCGTACCATCGCAACGCCCGGATGTCGCGCCCGTCCGAAACGAAGTCGTCCGCCACCACGCCGTTCACTTCCTCCGGCGGTGATAGCGACGAGAGCCACACGTTCGAAACCGCGTCGAAACCCTCGAACGGCGGGTACGGATCCTGTTGCCACTTCGGCTCCAGCTCGTTCGGCTCCGTGTGCATCCCCACGAGTCGGAACGCGAGATCCCAGGAATCCTCCGGCGTCGGCCAATAGATCGGCTCGCCCCGGCCGTAGTTCATCCCGATCATCGGTTGCGTGGGGCTGAAGATGCGCACCGCATCGTCGGGTGCCGGGCTGTTCGGGTCGCGCGGCCGCACCTTCATACCAAAGAAGTACATCTCCGGTGGCCCGACGGTGTAATCGGCGCCGACACTCAGCCAGTAGATGTGCTCTCCCGGATCCTGGTAGAACCAAGCCGCTTGCGGCAGGTCGCACGCGAAATGGTAACACGCCTCGGGCGGCGCCGTTGGGTCGCGCGGATCGAAATCCCAACCGGCGAACTCCACCGTGAAGTCGAAACAGTCGTACTCCCAGATCACCTCGCCGGGATGCGAGAACGGCTCATTCGTGCCCGCCGGAACATCGGTCCAGATCGTCAGGTGGAACGCGTCCGGGAGCTGAGGCGGCTCGGCCCGGCTCCAACCGATACACGAACCCCACCACTCGATGCGGGTGACCGGGTCGGACGTAGTGCACACCCAGTCGTCCGCCACGATCTGCTCGTTGCCGATCCAACTCAGCTCGTTCCACCCGGTGTAGCCGTCTGGCGGGTTGAACGGTTCCGGCGGCTGGTTCCACTTGATTTGCGGCTCGGTCGCGCGGGTGGTCAACTGGAACGCCATGTCCCACGAATCCTCCTCCGTGGGCCACCAGATCGGCTCGCCGTCCTCGAACATCTGCCCCGGCTGCGGAGCCGGCGGCGCGAAGATGCGCACCGCATCGTCGGGGGCAAGACTCCCCGCATCACGCATCCGGGTCTTCCAGCCCCACGGGTGGTCCGGCGGCCCGAACGGATACACCGCCGATATGCTGATCCAGTAAACGACCTGCTCCCCCGGCTGGAAGAACCACAATTCTTCAGGTATCTGGAACGTGTAATAGAAACACGTCTCCGGCGCGGGACACCAATCCGGGTGATAGTCGCAACCCACCGGCACCTCGTTCGTGTCGAGGTAATCCACGTACAACTGCCAGACCAACTGACCGGGGTGGCTGAACGGCCGATCCACCCCCGCGGGTACGTCCGTCCAGATCCCGATGTAGAAACCGGCGGGAACCTGCGGCGGCGGGCCCAGCTCGTTCCAACCCACATACGAACCCCACCAATGCACATCCGTCACCGGCCGCTGATCCGTGCAAACCCAATCGTCCGCGATGATCGGCGCGATGGTCCCCGAGTAATCCGAAACCTCGTCCCAGCCCCAGTAACAGTCGGGATACGGCGATTCCGGGTTCAGCAGCGGCGGTTGATCCCACTTGAGATCGTCCCCCCCCACCGTTGTGAGATAAAACGCCAAGTCCCACGCGGCACTCGTGTCGTCCGGCGGCCAATAAATCGGTTCTCCACTGCCCCACAAGCTCCCCATAACGGGACGCGTCGGGTCGAACATGCGCACGGCGGCATCAGGCGCCGGAGAGCTGTTGTCACGCGGGCGCGTCTTCCACCCAAAAACATGCTCGGGAATGAAGCCCACGTACTCCGCCGCGATGCTCAGCCAGTACACCGTTTCCTCGCCGGGCTGGACGAACCATGCGTCTACCGGCAAGTCGCAGTGGAACAGGAAACACGCCTCCCACGATTGCGTCCGCGGGTCGTAGTCCCACCCCGCGAACTCCGCCGTGAAATCGCTGCACCAGTATTCCCACACGAGCTGCCCAGGATGGCTGTAGGGGTCGCTGGGCGGAACCACCGGCACGTCTGTCCAGATCGCGAGGTGGAATCGCTGCGGCATGTCCGGGGGCAGCGTGGCCTGGGTCCAACCCGCGAACGAACCCCACCAGTGAATGTCCGCCACGGGATCATTGCCGCTACACACCCAGTCGTCCGCCGCGATCTGATCACCCCCGTACACGCTCGTCTCGTTCCAGCCGTAATACAGGTTGTCGCTCGTACCCGACACGGGCGGCTGATCCCACTTCACCGTGATCTGACCGAACGCGGGACCAACTCCCAGGGTGAGACCCAACGCGACCACCGCAACCACCCCGGCCCCCCG
>JALSRY010000189.1 GCA_026984555.1 Phycisphaerae bacterium | reverse complement strand
CGGCGTCAGCAGCAGCATCATCAGCCCGAGCGAAGCGATCATCAATCCTACTCCATGCTGTAAATCCAGTGAGTCTCTTCACGCTGCGCGAAGTCGCCACAACGTGCACGCAGGACGGCGTTTCGTCCGGCCGGGTGCTGCCGGTCGGGCTACCCCGGCGGCCGGTCCCGCGCACCATGCGGAGCCGGGGGCGCTGTCACGCCGCGCCCCCGGTCCGCAAGGCACTTCCACTGATCGAGAGCGACGGTTCCGTTGTCGCTTACGGAATCGTCACCGCCACAAAGTTATCGCCGGGGTTGGCCGACAGGTCGAGCACGACCGTGTCGCCGTTGAAACCGGCCATGTTGCCCCAGCCGGCGAGGCCGGGCAGTGCCTGGTTGGACCCGTAGGCCGCGGCGCCGCAGGGGCCGCCGATGCCGGCGTCGTCTTGCGCATTGTTGGTGATATACGCGAAGAACGAGACGGTCTGCCCGCTGCTGACGTCGATCATCGTCCGCGGAATGGCGATTTCGATGCCGGTGGTGGCGGTCGTCGGGTCATCGCCGGTGAGGTCGGGTGTTTCGCCGCCGGGGGTGAAGTATTCGCCGACGCCGTCGACGTTGGTATCGTCGATTGCGATTTCGACGCCCGAATCGCCGGTGAGCAAGCCGTTGCCGCTATCGACCGCACCGATCCCGAGCACGGTGACCTCGCCGGTGTTCAGGTTCGTGAGGTCGCAGGCCATCACGAGTTGCGTATCGCTCTGGCCGGGGAACTTGCCCACGGAGATGGTCAACGCATAGTCGGGTGTGAACACGGGGGGGAGGTTGGGATCGGAGAGCAGCGCCCCGTCGAAATAGCGCAGGATGCGCGGGTACGCGCCGACGCACGGTACGTTCGGGTCGGGCGCGGTCGCGAGGGGGTGGCTGCCTGTGGCCGGGTCGGTGTCGATGAAGATCGTCAGGGCGTTGTTGTCGGCGAGGTTGCCGGGGATGCCCAGAAAAACATTGCCGCTGTCTGCATCGACGAACAACTGGTCCAACTCGTTGAAGTTGTTGCCGAACCAGGTATTGGTGTCTTGGATCGCGACGGATGCGACGCCCCACGTCGCGGAGTCGATGTTGGCGCCGTCGATCGTTTGCGTGGCGGCGCTGGCCGAAGCCACCAGCAAAACCGCCGTAAGTGTTCCGAATAATGCTCTCATTGGTTTGACCCTCCTCGGGCAGGACGCGGGTTCGAAGCACCGCGTCGGGTGTTTCCGGTATTCGTTATCCCATGTCGTCTGCGCGTCGCTCATCAGTTGCAGTCGTCGCCGTACTGGCCGAGCATGATGGCGAGGTCGCTCAGGTCCACGTCGCCGTCGCCGTCCAGGTCGCCGTCATCGTGCGTGGCGCCGCCCGTCGTGCCGTAGTTCCCGAGCATGATCGCCAGGTCGGCGAGATCGACCATGCAGTCTCCCGAGAGGTCGGCGGTGCAGAAATTGCCCGATCCGCCGGCGTTGGGGCAGCCCTGCGATTCGGCGATCGTGTAGCAGACGAACTGGTCGCCGGACAGGTCGGCGAAGGAAAACGGCGGCAGGCCGGGATTGTCGAGCGTGGTGGCGCTGTCGTCGGTCGGGAGAAACTGGTTGCTGATCCAGCCGGTGGTGCCGCTGACCATCGCGACCATGCAGATCTCGTCGCCGGTGGTCACGCCCAGCAGGCTGAGCGGGATGGCGAACTCGAAGCCGGTCGTGGCCGTCGCCGGATCGGTCGTCCAGAGCCCGTTGCCGCCGTCGACGCCGGCGGTGTTCGAGTTGTCCGCGGCCCCGAGGATGCCGAGGTTCGAGGTCTGGAGGAAGCTGCCGAGCGTCCCGGGGGCGCCGGAGGCGGTCGCGTCCCCAGCCGTGATCATGCCGGCGACTTCGTTCACATGGCCGAGCGGATCGGGCCCGAAGAAGTCGGCCAGCGTGACCCAGTCCACGAGATAGTAGCTGCGCGTCTGCGAGCCCAGCGGCGAGCCGCCGGTGATGCCCAGCGCGAAGTTGGGGGCGAACCCACTGTCGAACTCGAGGTTGTTCAGCCCCGGGTCTCCGCCCAGGTCACCGGCGAGAAACCGGGGCAGGCCGGCGACCGGCTCGCCGAAGTCCTGCGTCAGCAGCGGATTGGCGCCGGTGAGACCGTTGTCCACGTCGATGAAGATCGTGATGGCGTTGCCGTTGTTCTCCAGGTTGCCGGTAATGCCGATGTAGAGATACGTTCCATCGTTGGTGACATAAAGCTGGTCAAGCTCGCTTCCGTTTCCCCATTGGTTGCCGCTCATGTCGTCGCCGAACTGGGTCTGGAAACGTTGCGTGGCCAGCAATGCACCCGCGCCGAAATCACCGGGAATGCCCTGCCCGTCGATGACCGGGCCCGCCACCGCCCCGGCCACCAAGGCCGAGAGGATCGCGACGCATCCCCATCGTTGCATTCGTCTGTGTGTCATTGGTTTCTTTCCTCCGTTTGCCAAAAAAAGGGAACCCTGTACGTGTTTCGATCGCCGCGCCACGGGTGCGCATAACCTGCACGCCCGCGGCTGTACGTGTGTTACGCTGCGTTACCCGAACTGCACCGGCAACGGCGCGGCGTGAACCCTTGCGAAACCGAACCCCGCCGCGACGGCGGCTCCGAATCGTGCGGGCACACCGCAGCTCCCAATGCTCCACTGCCCGTGGTCGCTGGCGGCGTGATGCTTCTTCCCGCCGGCCGCGGCGACACGCAATCGCCGCGCTTTTCTGCGCAAGCGCCGACCCGGCGGCGCTGACCGTTATCTATCATTATAGCGGCCGACCCGGTGGAGATGATAGCGGATTTGCCCAAAGCGCGAGGGAGCTTCCGAGAGAATCCGCGTTGCGCGTCTGTCCCGCCCCCCCCGGCGAGGCCGTGGGCGGGCCGACCGTCTCCGGCCGGCCGCGCGCACGGATACTAACTACTTACTGCGGCGAGGCTTGCGTCGATCAGCCCGTGCCGAATCGCGCCCGGCGACTACGCAGCTCCTTGGAGAGCCACATGCGGTGAAAACGCTGCACGCACCGAGCCAGGCGTTGTAGCAGGCTCCGTCCTTCCGGCGAAAGCTCCAACCCGACGAACTGCACCGCCACGCACAACCCACCTTCGTGGTCGTGTCGCGTGCCGCGATAGTACGCGTCGAGCATCAACGGGGGCTGGCCATCGGGCAGGTGCAGCTCGACACCCAGCGTCTGGTTGTCGGGCCAGTCGGGAGCCTGGAGTTGGCTCAGCCGGATCAACGTCCCCCCGCAGGAAAGGTCCATTGCATACCCCGTGAGCACGCCCAGGCCGCTGGCCTGTACCGTATCGCGGGCGGCGGTCCCGCCGGCCCAGACGTTGGCGAGCACGCGCACGTCGGGCGGGACGGGGGTGCGGTAGTAGGCGCGCCGCTGGAGCTCGGTCATGCTCTCGGGCCAGCGGTAGCGGATCGCCGCGACGCTCTCGTCGGCACCCAGAACGTACCGTCCCCGCGCCTCGACCACGGTGGCGAACATGATCTTGCGGCTCTTGTAGCGAAAACTGATGCCGACGTACTGCCCGACCGCGAGCGGTACCGGATGCGTGCCGTGGGTTTCCTGATAGTCGAGCACGACGAACCGCCGATTGGGATCGCGCTCCAGGAAGCGGCTCTTGAAGGTCTGCCACTGGTCCTGGTCGGGATCGTACAGGTTCATGACGGCCAGCGCATTGTGCCGCACGGCTTCATCCAGGATTTCGCATGACTCTTCGGCAGTCAGTATCCGGCGCGGTTTCATAGCTCACCATCCGTATCGAAGAAGTTCGTAGTCAATTCGACGAGGGCGGCCCGCACCCGCTCGAGCGTGTGGCAGGCAACGGGATCGTCCGGCGTTACGGTAAACTTCATCCCCAGAAACAACTGCTGCCGCTCGGCGAGCAGGTTCTTGTTGCAAAGCTCGGCGGGAAGCTCGAAGATTTCGTCGAAACCCGCCAGTTCGAAACTCACGCGGAGCGAATCCCCGAGGGCCAGTTCGGAATCGAGCGCCGTTCCGGGCAGGTTGCACCCCAGCCCGTCGGCGCTGACGTTCGCCAGTAAGCCCACGGTCGGAGCCTGCGATCGGGTCGTCCAGATGCGAACCTGCGAAGCAATCGTCGCATTCGTCCGTTCCACCCGCCGGCGGTTGGTCACCTGAACCACCTCCGGGTTGGCGACGAGAATGACGGGGGGCGACGCATTTTCCGGCACGTCGAGCACGAACGTCGTAAACGTGTACAACTCGCCCAGCAGGATCATCCGGATTTCGCAGAACACGCCGATCAACATCGCACTGCTCGCGGGTTCCAGCGCCGGCATCGCGATCCGCAGCAGCTCTCCGTCGCGACCTTCCAAACGACCGTGCAGGGCCTCGTCGTCGGCCCGGTTCCGGGCCTCCACATCCACATCCGCCCGGGCGCGCACCGCCTGCTCGATGACCCGGGCGGCCTGGCGCGGCGTAAGGTCAATGGCCAGTTGCATGCGTAGTACTCCTTCTACCGCCGGATTCATGCGTCCGAGCGGGTACCGTTTCGCGGGCCAGCGCGAGCAATCGCCGCAACACGCGTGATCGTTGCGAGCGGTCGGCGTTCGCGTGGAAGAACCAGCCCAGGTGCGCCGTCCCGTCTTCGTTCCCCGGGCGCAGGTACGCGACTCGGACCTGCACGGTCGCTTCGCCTGGTTCCTCGTCCGAGGCGATCCGCAGTTGGTAGGAATCGCTCGGCATGATGTCGGGCAGCTCATCGACGGCGACAATCACGCTTACGCCGCCTTCCGAGATATCCGCCAACCGGCCGCAAAACCGCGCCCTGGGCGCACCGGCTTTCACGAAAATGACGCGAATCGCCGGCGTGCGGCCCAGGAGGTTGAAACGTGCGTCGCGGCGCCGATCGTTCAAGTCGAATCGAGCCGTTCCGCTCAGCCGAATCAGCGTGCCGGTGTCGCCGGCGTCGCGTTCGGTCGAGCCGCGCTCCAGCACGCCACACACGAGGTAGAACCGGCCGTCGTGGGCGAAATGAACCTCGACCGCTTCACCGGCCAGTGTCGCCGCGCCTTTCGCGTCCTCCCAGCAGAGCGTGAGTCGGTCCGCCTCGATGGTTCCCAGGCGCCCCGTGACGGTCACGCCGCGGCCCGTCCAGGGTTCGACCGTGGCGAGTGCGTGTTGTGCGCAGGCCGCCGCCAGCAGGTCGCGTTGTGCTCGCTTGCCCAGAAGCGTGCGGCAGGCCATGGTGCGTCCCTCGTGTGGCCCCGGTCGGCGTGGAGCCGACCTTTCTCGATCAGCGTTCGTCGCGGTTCGTGGCGCGGCGATTGCGGGGGCTCGGCTTGCATGGTTTGGCAAGGGCCGTCCGTCGGTCCTGTGTGGGAGCCGTCGGCCCCCGGGGCGCGGCCGCGTGGCCACGCTCGAAACCCAACCCATGCGACAGGAAGATTCTCGGTTGGGGGTGCCCCCGCCTTCATTCGCGGTTGCGTGAAGGCCGGTGTGAGTCGGGAACAGGACGGAACGGCCCGCCGCCGGGGCTATCAGAACCCGCGGGTTCGGTCCCGAAACATGCGGCGTGGCGAAGGAGTGCTCGACTCGGGAGAGCGACTATCGGTCGGGCCGCGGTTCTGCGGGTGGGTGCGGGCGCGGAAACCGAGGCGGGGGTGTCATAATGCGTGCGTTTACGCCCCGCGACAAAAACCGGGCTATCCAGCCGATACCGGACCTCTGCGGCGGTGGCGAATCTGATAACCGCTCCATGAGGGCGTGGTCGTGTGCCGGCTCAACCCCGCATGACCAGCACGCCCGTGCCGTCGATGCGATCGGCCTTCAGGTCTTGCAGAGCGCGGTTGGCGTCGGCCAGGGGATAGGTGGTCACATGGGGCCGGATGGGAATCTCGGCGGCTTCTGCGAGCAGCTCGCGACCGTCCGCACGTGTGTTCGAAGTGACCGAGTGAAGATCACGCTCGTAGAAGAGGTGTTTTTCGTAGTTCAGCGGCGGGATGTCGGTCATGTAGATGCCCGCCAGCGCCAACGTGCCGCCTTTGCGGAGGTGTTCGAGTGTTGCGGGAACGATGTGGCCGACCGGGGCGAAACTGATCGCGCTGTCGGCCGGCGCGGGCATCCGGGCCGGGTCGGCACCCACCCAGGTCGCCCCCATCTCGCGAGCGAGCTGCTGGTGCGAAGGCGTGCGCGAGACGACGTATACCTCGCAACCACGGTGCCGGGCGATCTGCATCACGACGTGCGCCGACGACCCGAACCCGTACAACGCCAGGCGCCCCCCCGCCGGCAGGTTGCATCGCTTCAACGCGCGGTATCCGATGATCCCCGCGCAGAGCAGAGGCGCCGCGTCCACGTCCGCAAACGCCGGCGGAATCTCATACGCGAAATCCTCGGGCACGACGGCGTATTCCGCGTAACCCCCGTCTGCGTGGTAGCCCGTGAACTGGGACGCTTCGCAGAGGTTCTCGCGGCCGGTGCGGCAAAACAAGCACGTGCCGCACGTGTGTCGCAGCCATGCGACCCCGACACGCTGGCCCGCTTGCAGTCGCGTGCATTCCGCCCCGATCCGGTCGACCACGCCGACCACCTGGTGGCCGGGAACGATCGGCAGCCGCTGACGGGGCAACTCCCCCTCGATCACGTGCAGATCGGTGCGGCAGATGGCGCAGCAGGTCACTTCGAGCCGAACCTCGCGCGGTCCGGGCTCCGGCTCGGGTTGTTCCTGAAGGATGAGCGGGTCGGTGTGGATCGGACCGGTTTCGTGGAGCACCATCGCCCGCATCGTGATTCCTCCCTGTTTCTCCCCCCGAGCAGCGGAGATCATCGTTCATGCATTGTACCGCATCGACGACGACATCGCCGACGTGCAGGCCGCGGACCACGATGGGGTTCGCGGTTTTCGGGTGGCGCGCTTCCGCGGCATTCGGGCGGGTTTGGAGCTGCCGCCTCGGCGTCGTCGCGTCGCGTCGAGCGCGATCGGCCGAGGGGCTCGGCCCCGGTCTGCGGAAGGCGTGGACGAGCGTGAGATTTGCTTGTGTCGCGGAGTGACGAAAGCTAAGCTGGGGTTTGGCGAGTGTCGCCGGGCGGGCCCTGCATCCCGTCCGATAACAGGGAGCGTTCGCGGGTGGAGTTTGGCGATGGCCGTCAAACCGCCG
>JALSRY010000188.1 GCA_026984555.1 Phycisphaerae bacterium | reverse complement strand
CTGGTGTTCCGTATTGGTCGTCATGGTCGTGGTGGCAGCGACGGGGAGTGTCCGGGCGGACGAACCCGCGCCGGTGCGTTACGACAACTGGGACGCCATCCGCGTCCAGGTTCAGACCCCCGTGCAGCTCGACGCGCTGCGCATGCTCGGCGCCAAGCTCATGAGTGATGCCGAGGGAATCGGGCCTGTGGACTACGTCGTTCCGCCGGGAGTCGAGGCCAGGCTCGACGAGCTGCACATCGGCTATCGGGTGCTCTATCGCAACGTGCAGAAGGCGATCGATGCCGAGCGGGCACACATCGAGCGGACACGCCAGGCGAAAGATCGTGGCTGGTTCGACGATTACAAGTCGTTCGATGAGATCAACGCCTACATCGACACGCTGATCGCGAACTATCCCAACCTCATCAGCAAGCAGCAGATCGGATCGAGCATCGAAGGCCGACCCATCTACGCCCTGACGATCACCAGTCCCGTGGGCAGTAACAAGCCCGCACTCTGCTTCGACGGCATGCACCACGCCCGCGAGTGGATCAGCCCCATGACCGTGATGTACATCGCCGATCGCCTCGTCAGCACCTACGATACGGACCCCGACGTGCACGGCATGCTCGATCGGGCAACCTTCTATTTGGTCCCCGTCGTCAATCCGGACGGCTACGTCTATACCTGGACCACCGACCGCCTGTGGCGCAAGAATCGGCGGAACAACGGCGGCGGGTTGTACGGCGTCGATCTCAACCGCAACTACGGCACCGGCTGGGGCGGTTCGGGATCGAGCGGTGACCCCAGCAGCGATACGTATCGTGGAACCGCGCCGTTTTCCGAGCCTGAGACCCAGGCCTTGCGCGATTTCGTCCTGGCCCACGGCGACATCGTCGCCCATATCGACTTCCACAGCTATTCGCAGCTTATTCTCCGTCCCTACGGCTACGACTACACCGACCCGCCCCAGCCCGATTTGTCCGTGTTCGAGAACCTCGGCAGCGACATGGCTTCGGCGATCTACGCCGTCCACGGCCAGACCTACACCTCCGAGCCCGCGAACAACCTTTACCTCGCGAGCGGCATCTGCACCGACTGGGTCTACGACGGTGGGGGGGCTTTCTCCTGGACGATCGAGCTGCGTGACACCGGCTATTACGGATTCGTTCTACCTGCCGATCAGATCATTCCCACCGGCGAAGAAAACTTCGCCGCCATCAGCGTTCTGGCGGATTACTTCTCGCTCTTGTTGCAATTCGAGTACCCCGACGGCCTGCCGGCGGTCGTCCCGGCCGGGCAGACTACGGATATCGCCGTCACGATCAATGACGTGAGCGCCACGTATCAGACCGGTACCGCGACCCTCTACACCCAGATCGACGGCGCGGGGGACTTCAGCGCCACGCCGCTGACGCCCGCGGGTGGAAACAGTTTCATCGCTACGTTGCCCGCGGCCCCCTGCGGCTCGACCATTGCCTATTATTTCCAGGCCCAGACTACGGACGGTGCGACCGTCACCGATCCCTATGATGCGCCTTGGACGCATTACCAGACCACCGCCCAGGAAATCAACATCGTTTTCGCAGACGACATGGAAACCGACCAGGGCTGGACGGTCGGGGCCCCGGGTGACGACGCCACCACCGGCGTTTGGAACCGCATGGACCCCCAACCGACGGCCGCTCAGCCGGGTGATGACCACTCCGCCGCCGGTACCATGTGCTGGGTCACCGATGGTCGAGCCGGCTCGGGTCTCGGCTCGTATGACGTGGACAACGGTCAGACCACGCTGACGACTCCCGCGCTCGATCTTTCCGCGACCACCGACCCGGTCATCAGCTACTGGCGCTGGTACTCCAACGACCAGGGAAATGCCCCCCACGCCGATGTGTTCGTAGTGGATATCAGCGACGACGGCGGCAGCACGTGGACCAACGTGGAGACGGTCGGCCCCGGCGGCGCCGAGACGTCGGGCGGGTGGTACTACCACGAATTCCACGTCGTCGATTTCGTCAGCCCGAGCGCCGCAGTGAAACTCCGCTTTATCGCTTCCGACGAGGGCGATGGCTCGATCGTCGAGGCCGCCCTCGACGATTTCCGCGTCGAGGAGGTCGGGTGCAGTCAGCCGGAATGTCCCGGGGATTTCAACGGCGACGGCAGCCGGGACTTGGGCGACCTCTCCGTCATGCTCGCGAACTATCCCACCGCGTCGGGGGCCTCGTATGAGATGGGAGACATGGACGGCGACGGGGATATCGACCTCGCGGACCTGTCCGCGTTGCTGGCGGTCTATGGCGTCCCTTGCCCGTAAGGGACGCTTGGAAGTGTCCGCGGGGGGTTGCGCGGTTTTTCTTGCCGCGCAACCGCCCGCAACAGCGCGGGTTACAGAAAAACGGCGGTTTTCCACGACGTTTTGTGGAAATCCGCCCAACCGGGCGCCTATGATTGACCGCTAGACCTTACTTCCTTTTGAGGGGAGTCGAGAGGAAGGGAGGAAGCACCCGTACATGCCGTACCTTTCCAGGGGAGTCGAGAGGGAAGGCATGAATCAAGGCATCACGGCAAGGCCGGCCCATTCGGGTCGGCCTTGCTGCGTCATGCCCGTGCCTTGGTTGTCCGTAGCGTGGTCGCGACCGTTTCCGGTCGATTCCGCGAGATACGAGCCTCAGTGGTCGTAGCGGTTGGCGTGGGCCGCGCCGCGGCGGGGGAGGTTCTCGCCGACGCTCATCAGCCAGCCACCGCCCGCTTCACCGCTGGGGGTCCGCCGCAGCCCCACGAAGGATGACCGCCAGGCATATCGGTAAGCGCCGGCGTACTCGCCCGCGAGGTCCAACGACACGCCGGCGGGAGCGGTTGCCTCTTGCACGCCCGCACTGGTGCCGCCCCGACCACTCGTGCCCACCAGCATGGCGAACGCATCCGGGGCCACGCCGTGCTCGATGCCCCGCTCCGGCCGGTAGAACGCCAACGCGTCCAGCTTCGGCTCGGGTGGTTTCTCGCCGAGGATCTTGCGTTCTTCGGGGGTCGGCTCGACGGGCTTGAACGCGGGGATCGGCAGGATGTCGCGGTCGGGTGGCAGCCCTTCGACTCCGATCGATGCCGCCATCCGCGGCGCCTCGTCCGCATCGGTCGGCAATTCCCTGAGCGTCGGGGCGGCCGTGATGCTCGTCTGGCCCCGCCGGCAACCGGCCAAACCCAGGAACAGCCCCAGCGCCCCGATCCCGAACAACCACGCTGTCCGCTTGTGCATGCTCATGCGCATATGGTTATCCGATCAGGAGAAAGTTCGCAAGCAGCTTGTGTCCTTCGCGCGTCAGGAAGCTCTCCGGGTGAAACTGTACGCCGAATACCGGCTCTGTCCGGTGACGGATGCCCATGATTTCGTGCGGACCGTCTTCGGCGGTCGCGGTGATCTCGAATGATGCGGGCAGCGTCTCGCGTTCGACGATCAGCGAGTGGTACCGCGTCGCTTCAAACGGATTGCTCAGGCCGCGAAACACGCCCCGGCCGTCGTGCCGGATCATGCTCGTCTTGCCGTGCAGCAGCCGAGGAGCGCGAATGATCCGCGCACCGGCGGCATACGCGATCGACTGGTGCCCCAGACACACGCCCAGCAGCGGCACCTGCCCCGAAAACCGGCGCACAACCTCGACACTGATACCCGCTTCGGTCGGCGTGCACGGCCCCGGCGAGATGATGATATGATCCGGCCCGCGGTCGGCGATCTCATCGAGCGTGATCTGGTCGTTGCGGCGGACTTCGACCTCGATATCCGGGCGAATCTCGCCCAGCGTCTGGACGAGGTTGTACGTGAACGAGTCGTAATTGTCGATCAGCAGGATCATCGCAACATCGCAGCTCGTTTCGGCCGTCCTCCTCGGGACGCACGGGTACAATCAACGCCGGCCGCCGCCGCACCACCACGCGAGGACGCGCGCATGATACCCATCTCCGATGCCGATTTCGACCGG
Source organism: Phycisphaerae bacterium (assembly GCA_026984555.1). Taxonomy (GTDB): domain Bacteria; phylum Planctomycetota; class Phycisphaerae; order UBA1845; family Fen-1342; genus JALSRY01. Next base: position 6,555 of record JALSRY010000188.1, on the reverse strand, counting down.
GCGGTGACCGCCGCGCTGGCTGAGATTCCGCAGGAGTTTCGGCGTTACCTGGACAATGTCGTGATCGAGGTACATGCGGCCCCCGGTGGTGATCTCGGCATTCCCGCCGACACGCTCGGCGTCTATCTCGGGGTGCCGCTCGAGGAGAAGGCCGATCCGGGAATGACGGCCGTGCTGCCGGATCGGGTGATTCTTTTCCGTGACAACCTCTGTGCGATGTGTCGCTCGCGCGCGGAGCTGATCCGCGAAATCCGCATCACACTCCTGCACGAGATTGGTCACCATTTCGGTCTGGACGAAGATCAACTGGCCGAGTTGGGATACGACTGACGCGCGGCAGCCGGCCGCGTCACCACGCGCGAAACACCCGCACCCCCCGTATAATCGGGACACAAACCGATACGCACCCAGGCAAGTTTGGAAACCGCACCGGAGAGACCTTGCTGATGAAAACGCTGCACCTGCCGACGCATGAAACATTTTCGAGCAACCACGGCGTGACGCGAACGAATCACGACCGCCCCACGTCGACCCGGCATCGCCCGGCCTGCCTGATGCTCGCCGCCGGTTTGCTGGCGGCTGGCGCGGTCACCGCCGTCGCCCAGACGACGCGTCCCGGTATGACGCCCGTCGAGCGGGGCCGGAAGCTTGCCCAGGCCGCCCGCGAGATGAACGCGACCCAGGATCGCATCGAGGCTCGGCTCCTGCTCCAGCGCGGCGTGAAGTATCTTCTGGCGGCGCAGGAGGCCGACGGGGGCTGGGCGTCGCAAACGGGGCCCGGCATCACGTCGCTCGTGGTCAAAGCCCTCGCGCAGGCGCCCCGGGTCGGTCCGCACCACCCGGCGGTTCGTCGGGGTGTGCAGTTCGTCCTGCGGTTTCAGCATGAGGACGGCGGCATCTACACCTCCGGGGGCCCGCACAAGAACTACGAAACCAGCGTCGCTTTGTCGATGTTGGCAGTGCTGCACGACAAGCAGTACGAGCCCCACATCCGGCGGGCCCGGGCGTTTCTCCAGAAACTCCAGTGGGATGAAGGCGAGGGCAAGTCGCCTGATGATCCGTGGTATGGCGGCGCGGGCTACGGCCGGCACAAACGCCCCGACCTCTCGAATACGCAAATGATGATCGAGGCGTTGCACGACAGCGGCTTACCCCCGGATGACCCCACCTACAAGAAAGCGCTATTGTTCATTCAGCGCTGCCAGATGCGGGGTGAATCCAACGATCAGCCGTTCGCGCGGGGAGCGACACAAGGCGGATTCATCTACTCGCCGGCCAACGGGGGCGAGTCGAAAGCGGAAACCACCGATGACGGCGGGCAACGACGGTTGCGCTGCTACGGCTCGATGACCTACGCGGGGTTCAAGAGCATGTTGTATGCCGGCCTGAGTCGGAATGATCCTCGCGTGCGCGCCGCCCTGGCCTGGATCGGCCGTCACTGGACGCTCGATCACAACCCGAACATGCCGACGCGACGCAGCCGGCAGGGGTTGTACTACTATTTCCACGTTTTCGGGCGGGCGCTGGCCGCCTGGGGCGAGCCGGTGGTTCGCGACCACGCCGGTCGAGCGCACCACTGGCGCCACGAACTGGTCGCGAAACTCGCTTCCCTTCAGAAAGACGATGGAAGCTGGGTCAACGACCAGGATCGCTGGATGGAGGGCATCCCCCCGTTGACCACCGCCTACGCGATGCTCGCGCTCGAAGCGGCTTTCCCGCAGCCGGCCGCTTCGCGTCCTACTTCAGCGGGCGAATGAAGATCTTGCGAAACGACACGGGCGCCCCGTGATCCTGAAAACCGAGGTACCCGACGCGGGGCATGTCCTTGTACGCCGTCCGGAACTTGTTGTGCGACCCGTCGGGGTTCTTGTGCGGCTCGGTCCAGTCGTCGAGGTTCATGTCGATGATGTCCAGTCCGTTCATCCACGCGCGGATGCGCGGCCCGGCGCAGCGCAGCACGACATGATTCCATTCGCCGGGTTTGCGGACCGCCTGTACCCGGGGGGCCATGCAGTCGTAGATCGCACCACAATGGTTGCGTCCTGGCGGCTGCTTGCCGAACGTGTCGTAGATTTGCAGCTCGATGCCCGTCTGCACCGGATCAGCGGGGTTGGCGGTGCGGAAGAAGATGCCGCTGTTGCCCTTCGGAGGGATGCGGAATTCGAGGTCGAGCTCGAAGTCGCCGAACTGCTCTGCGGTCCAGATGTAGCTTCCGCCGCGGCACGTCAGCAGCCCGTCGCGGGCGTCCCACGTGCCCGGCTTGCACGTCCAACCCGAAAGGTCATGCCCGTTGAACAGCGGTCGCCAGGTCGGGCGGGCGAGCAGTTTTTTCGCCTCTGGGGGCGGAATCTCGCGGATTTTGATATCGCGAAACCACAATGGCGAATTGTGGGACTGTAACTCGATCTGCCCCGTGGGGTAGATGGGCTTGTCGCGCTCCCAGTAGTTCTCCAGCGGCACGTCATCGACGACGAGCGTGCCGTTGAGCCAGACGGTGACCCGCTCGCCGACCATGCGAATCCGAAACGCGTTCCACGCACCGACGGGCTTATCCGCACGCGCGATGGGTTTGCTCGGGTGTTTGTGATTGTTGTACAGGCCCCCCGACCCCTCTGGGTGTGCCGTCGCGTCCCAGATTTGCACCTGTGGGCTGCCGCGGAGGTAGATGCCGCTGTCGCCCCCGGGACCGATCTTCCACTCGAGAGCGAGCTCGAAGTCGCCGTAATCCTTGGCGGTGCATAGGCTCTGCCCGTGTCCGTCGAATGCCAGCGTACCGTCCACAACCTTCCAGTGTTCCCGCATGACCTGGTCGGCCTTCGCCTGGGCTTCGGCCAGCTCCGCCGGCGACATCTTCGCCCGTGCTACGGGATTGGCGACGAGTCCCTTCCAGCCGGTGAGGTCTTTCCCGTTGAACAGCGGCGTCCACCCGCCGTCAGGGGATACCGACATGGCTTCGTGCGGGTGGGGGCGCGGCGTCGCGTCGGCTTCCAGATCCCCCAGCGCGAACTGGATTCCCGCGAGGTAGTAGCGCAGCACGACGGGGTTCCAGTACACGTCTTCCCGGTGCCCCAGCGAACAGTAGTACACACGTCCCTTGCCGTAACGGTGAATCCACGACACCGCGAAATCGCCATCCGTGCGGTGGATGCCCGGCTTGTTCATGTTCGTATGCACGGGGTCGAGGCTCAGCAACACGCGGAGCTTGCGTCGGCTGTACGGAGCGCGCAACTGGTAGATTTCGTCGGTAATTGTCAGCGTCTTGTCCGGGAAACATCGGCATAACGGGTGTTGCGGCTCTTCGATCTTGATGGTGACGGTGTCGTTCGCGTGCCACGGGTGCCCGTCGAAGTAGCCCCCCATCATGTCGCCGAACTCCGGCCACTTGTAAAAGCAGTCCGTGGCCGCGTGGATGCCCACGAGCCCCTTGCCGCCCCGGACAAATGCGACCAGGCTCCGCTTGTACGCCGGATTCGCGAACAACTCGCCGGTCGTGTTCAGGAAACATACCGCGTCGAAGCCGCGCAGCGTCTCCGGGGCGAACACCGCGGGATCGTCGCTCACGGTCGCTTCGTACGCGCCGGTCGACTCGCCCATCATGGTCAGCGCCGCGACGCCACACTCGATCGAGCTGTGCCGATATCCCTTGCAAAGCGTGAAAATGAGGAGCTTGCGCGGCCGTTTGGGCGTTGCGGGAGCTTTCGCCGGCACGGCCTGCTTGATCCGTGCGAGCTGGGTCGGCGTTGGTGGGGCCCCCCGCGCACGGAGGCTGGCACTCATGCACAACACGACGGCGGCTGACAGCATCGCAAACAATCGCGTACCCCGCATCATCATTCCTCCAAGAAACGAACAGAATGGCGCCCGCAGGCGAGCGATGCGCATGGTACCCCTCGCGGCCAGACGCCGAAAGCGAGGCGCGGCCCGGTGGCGGACGCGCGCGAGCGATGCGGCCAGTCGCGTGGTTGGCGTTCAACGTGTTCCGCGGCGGTGGTAGCGACCGCGTCCGGGCCGTGCCCATCGGGGCGAGGCAACCCTCGGGCCGGTTACACGCCGCAGTTGTAGTGGGCGAGTAGCTCCGCCAGGTCGCCGAGGTCGATACAGCCCGACTCGTCGAAGTCGGCTTCGGGAAGGTAGCCCGCGTCGCCGGCGCACGTCCCATACGCTGCGAGCAGGATCGCGAGGTCGGCGAGATCGACATCCCCGTCGCCGTCGAGGTCGTTGTTCGCGCAGGCGAGGTAGCCGATGGCCCAGTTCTGGGCGCAAGCGAGTGCATCATCGCACGGGACGGAATCGAGCATGGTCACGTTGTCGGTTTCCATCAATCCGAGCACGCTGGCGGGCGCGTAGGCCGAAAAGACACCAAAGCCGGTGGATGTGAAGAGCGTGCCGGGCCCACCATTGCCGGCCAGGCTGGGTGATCCGGGCGCGAGCGAGAAAATGATCTGGTCCTGGCCACTCGTGAACACGTTGTCCCCGTTGTCGAACACCAGCAGGGCGTCGATATCATCCGCTTGCAACAGGCCCAGCGTGTCGGGGGCGGCGTAAAGGAACTGGCCGGTGGGGGCGTTGGGGTCAAGATCCACGTAAATGTCGGCGGGGCTGGCCGTTCCGGGGAGCGTGGCGAGCGACGGGCTGCCGGCTCGCAGCGAGAAAAACACACCCACATCCCGGGTCTTGTCACCAATCGCGAGGTTCCCGCCGGCCTGCGTTCCCGATCCGCCGTTGACGTTGGACTGGTTGCCCGAAGCATTCGGATCAGCCGGCGAGACGTCTTCCGGGCTGATGCTGAAATCGACCCCGCCGGCGTCACCGCCATTGATAACCAGGGTGTTGTTGGTCGATAGCGAGCCGGTGATCAATCCGTTGGGTGGGGGGATGGGGCCGCCGCGGTTGAACAGCATCAACGACATGAACGCGTCGCTGGCTGCCTGGCGGCGTTGCGCCTGGTCCAGCATGTTGAACGGCAAGCCCAATGCTGCGAGCGTGGGGTCGGGTGGCTCGCGACCCACGGCCGCTCGGTCCACGGAGAATATGAGTACGAACGTCGTGCCGGCGGGGGGAGAGGCCGGGCCGACCGTTACCGCCGCCAACACGTCCGCATCGCTGTGCAGCCCCAGGTTCTCGCGTTGAAACGCGATGGCGGGGCCGGCTGGCCCGGGGTTTTCGATCAGGTCGCCGGGCACGAACAAATCCTGGGCCACTTCGGGCGAATTCGGATCGAGTGTGAACAGGGGGGGCGTGAGCGGATTGACCGCCGTCGGGCCATCAGCCAGCACAGTGCCGGTTGCGAACAGAAGGCAACCACAAAACAGCAAACATCGCGACATGCTTCGTCTCCCTCGCGAACGCGTGCGCGCCGCCGCGCGCAAGACTCCACCCCTTTTAGCATAAACGCATAGCCGCCGATTTTCGCCGACTTTTTCGCCCTTTTTCCGGATGCTGGCACTCGATGTGTCGCGTTCGGCGGCCCGGCCCATCATCGCCCCGAGTCGACGCCGGCTACTTCCGATATTTCACGGAACAGCCGAACGGACGCGTCTTGGCCAGCGGAACCGGCTTGCCGGCGAGCAACGCATCGAGCGCTTCGGCGACATGGTTACGCCCGTGCCGATCGTCGATCGCGCCGGTGTACACGAGCTTGCCCTTGGCGATGATGAACATGTGTGGCGTCGTCTTGGCGCCGTACGTCCGCCCGACGTGCCCATCCTTGTCGATCAGGATGGGATAGGGGATCTTGTGTTTTTTGATAAACATTTGGCGTTTCTTGGCGGTTTGATAGTGGGTACTGTCGACGCCGAGCCAAACGACACCCTTGTCGGCGTACTTGGTTGCCAGCTTCTTCATCGTGGGCACATAGCGACGCGAGACGGGACAGTCGCGGTTCCACCATTCCAGCACGACAATCTTGTTCTTCAGATCGCTGAGTTTGTACGTCTTGCCGTCCGAGCCCCTGAGCGCGAAGTCCGGCGCGGGCCGCCCCACCACGGCCTTGACCGCTGGGGGCATGTTCTTGTTCGTGTGCGGCGGAGTGTCCTTGTCAGCGCGTGATTGAGCTGCCACCGTTGCGGCCCCCGCCAGCCAAAGGGCCATCGTTGCGATAAGACTCAAACGGGACATGAGCAGCTCCTCACAGCGGCCTCGGCCCGCCGACACCGCGTGCCGACAAGCCTACGGATCGACGGCCCGCTCGTAAAGAATAATCCGTCGCGGTGATCGTTCCGGGTCATCGCACGGTCGATATCCGGCGGTTTCGACCACCGATCAACTGCTGTTCATCAGCAGGGAGACCAGCGGGTCATCGCAAGGTCGATATCCGGCGGTTTCGACTGCTGTTTCTCGCTTGCCAGCGTAGGTTACGTTCTTGGGGGGAGGCCGAACCACCGAGTTTGCGATTACCCAGCGGATCGCTCGGCGTAGGTCGCGTTTCCGATTGCGCCGCCCAATTCGCCCCCACAATCCCCGCCACCGCCGCCACGCGGTGCCGACACACAACGGGCGAGCGACTGATCGGGATGGGCCGCGCCCCACAATCCCCGCCACCGCCGACATACGGTG
>JALSRY010000187.1 GCA_026984555.1 Phycisphaerae bacterium | reverse complement strand
GCGCCGCTGAGGGCGTTCTGCGTGACGGGCTGCACGCCGACGGCCCCTTCGGCGACCTGCGGCGTGACGCTGCTGACGTACTGGCGGTTGCGTGTGACCGAGACGTAGGCCCGCTGGCCGTTGAAGAGCATCAGCCGCGGAGCCTGGACGATGCTGGAGCGCCGGTTGGCCTGCGTGGCGCGGATCAGGAAGTCCACTTGCAGGTTGTCGAGGAACGAGCCGGCGATGTTGAGCGCGGGTGTGAGTCCCTGCGTGGCGAACGATCCGGGGATGCCCGTGTTGAGTGTGCGCGGGTCGGCGAGCGCCAGCGAGCCCTGCTGCGCCGTGATCGGCGACATGTTGTTCAGTTGCGGAATGATCCCGGTTCCCCCCGGCACGAATGCGGCGTTGCCGTAGGGTTGCAGCGGTGTGTTCTGGGCCAGCGGGGTTCCCACCGCTGGCAGCGCAGGAATGACGCCGGCCCGGGAGAACTGGCGGGGAACCAGCACCTGGGCGCCGGTGAAGGGGTCGGTCAGGGGAGCGGGGCCGCCGGAGGGGCCGGTGACGAATGCCGGGTCGTAACTGGCCGAACCGGCGTTGAAGACGAAATCGAGATCGACGCCGAGCTCTTCGAGGAAGTTCGAGCTGACCAGCAGGAACCGCGACTCGACGGCGATCATCAGCGCCCGGGCGTCGCGCAACTGGTCGAGGAGGGAGCGGGTCTGTTCGTGGGCCTGCGACGTGTTGTACACGATGAGCTGGCCGTTGAGCTCGCGCAGGGCGCCGTCGCCGCCGCCGGTTTCGCGCCAGGAGTCCGGCTCGACGGTCGTGCGGATCAGGTCCATGATCTGCTTGACGATGCGTTTGCTGGCGTTGTCCTGTTCGGGTCCGGGGGAGTCGTCGCCCCGCCCGCCGCTGCCGAAGAGGGCGTCGCGGCCGCTGGGGCTCAGCGACTCGCCGCCGGTTCCGTTCTGCATGGCTTTCAGGTCGATCAGCGGCGCGTTGGCGAAATGCGGGATGTTCACGATCAGGTCGCGGATGTCGTAGACGAGGGTGTACTTGTCGCGGTCGAGCTTTTCCTTGGTGGCGATCCGGACGAGCCCCTGGCCGATGGCGAACCGCACGGGGACGTCGCCGCCGATTTGCGAAAGCACCTCGTTGAGGACGGTGCGGAGCGTCACGTTCTTGAGCTTGAGCGAAACCGGCTTGTCACGGTCGATCCCGCTGCGCTCGAGGTCTTCCCAATCGACGGCGATGTTCAGGTCGTTCAGGTCGGTCAGCGTGTCGATGACCTGGTCGAACGGCTGTTCCTCGAAGTCCACTTCTTCCTGGGTCGAGTCGAGGATGCGGTTGAGTTCGAAATCCTGCTCGGGACCGACGGTGTTCTCGATGCCCTCCCGGCGGGTGACGATCTCGATCCAGTTCTTCGGATAGAGGATGTCGTGCCCCCAGGGGATCCGCGATTCGTCGGCCTGTTCGAGGATGCGGCGGGTTTCGCGGCGGATGTCGCGGTCCACGCGCTTTTGCGAAAGGTAGGAGGCGAAATCCTCGTAGGTGTCGAGCCAGAAACTCGCCTTGGCGTTGGCCGGGTCGATCGCCAAGACGGTGCGCATCGCCTCGGCCGCCTCGTTGTAACGCTGCTCCTTCTGCAACTGCTGGGCGGTGCTGAAGAGCTGCTCGATCTTCTCGCGTTTCTGTTTTTCCTGCGAGGCGCGGCGTTGTTCGATCTGCTTGGCGATCGCTTCGCGTTGTTCGGCGGCGGCGCGGAGGTCGTACTCGGCCTTGGCCTTCTCGACGCTCTTTTTCGCTTCGAGCGCGATCTTGCGGGCCGCCTGGTACTTCGAGGGTGGTTCCGCGTAGATGCGGTTGGCTTCGATCACCTGGACCGCCGACTCGGCCAGCTCGGTGGCCTCGTCGAACCGTTCGTCGGCGACAGCCTCGCCCGCTTTCTTGACCGCATCCTGCATTTTCGCGACCGCGCGCTGCCAGAGCAGCTCGTCGCGCGAACGCAGGTCATCCACGAGGGTGCGGCGACGCGGGCCCGTGGGCGCCGGCGGGGGAGCCGCCATGCGCGGCGGGGCGGCGGGGCTCTTGGCGTGCGGCTTGGGGGTCGAGGCGGGAGCCGGCTTGGCGGGCGACGGCGGCGCGGGCTTGGCGGGAGCCGGCTTGGCGGCCGGCGTCGTTACCTGCACCGAACCAGACGAGGCGTGTTTCTGCTTGCCGGCTGCCAGCAGGCTGAGCTCTTCCTTGGCTCGTTGGCGCTGGATCGAAGCGCGTTGGCGCGCGGCGGCGGGCGCGTAGGGGTTGCCGATGACCCGCGAGTACTCCAGTTCCGCCTGCTGCCAGCGACCTTCCTGGAAGGCCTTGTCGGCGGCGGCGAGCACCTGCTGCGCTTCCTTGTTGCGCCGGATCGCCTCGGGCAGCTTCTTGAGCAACTCGTCGTAGCGCTTGAGCTCGTCGCCGGTGAGGTCGCTGCGATGGATTTTCAGCAGCAGCTCCTGTGCCGCCGCGTATTGCTGAGACTTGAACAGGTCGCCCGCTTTCTTGAGCTGTCCGTTGTCCGCGAGCGTTGCGGGCACGAACGCCAAAGCGACCAGCAGGATCAACGCGCTGGTGAACCGTCCAGCTTGTTTCATCGCGGGAATCTCCTTGGGGACTCGTGCGATTCCGGCACCCGATCCGCCAATCATCGGGCCGGCCGGCGCACCAAAGCAGGGTCGCCCAACAAACCGAACGGGGAGTTTAGCGGTAGTTTCGCGCGGACGCAAATCCAATTCGCACAACAGGTGACGGGTGGCCGTCACCTGGCAGCCGCGGAAACGCAGTTCCAAAACTCCCGCCGGGGGCAGAAACGTTCGCCCGCGTGTTGCGCTTTCGCCGCGACGCCGGTAAAGTGGGCGCACGGCGCAGGGCGGTCGTGGTTGGGCGGTGTGCAGCCACGCGCGGGACGTCCCACGGGGTGGGTCCGCTCGCCGCGATACGGCCGCGGATGAAAGCTGGGCATGAGCCCCCGGCGCAGTGCGGGGCTGTGGCCGGGCGGTGATCGGCGGAGGGTATCGGGCATGTCGAGGGGTTCGGACGTTGCCGTTCTGATGGGCAGCCGCAACGACTGGGAAGTCATGCAGCACGCCGCCGATGTGCTGCGTGATTTCGGCGTGACGCACGTATGCCGCGTACTCTCCGCCCATCGAACGCCGAGAGAAACCGCGGCGTTCGTGGAGCAGGCCGACGCGGACGGCACGCGGGTGTACATCGCGGCAGCGGGGATGGCGGCGCACCTGGCGGGCGTGGTAGCGGCGCACACGGTGCGACCGGTGCTGGGCGTGCCGCTGGCGTCGTCGGGGCTGGGGGGGCTCGATGCGTTGCTGGCGACGGTGCAGATGCCGGCGGGGATCCCGGTGGGCACGCTTGCGATCGGCAAAGCGGGTGCGATCAACGCGGCGTTGCTGGCGGTGGCGATCCTGGGGGACGAGCGGCCCCAACTCCGCGAGGCGTTGCGGGAGTACCGCGCGGCGCAGGCCCGCAAGGTTGTTGGGGAGCAGCTTACGGAGTGACGGCCGACCGATCCGCAACCCGGGCCGCCCCCGCCGGCCCGACGCGGCTCCTCGTTTCCGCCGGCCGGCCCTGTCCGTTGTTGCCGATCGCGCTGGCGCTGGCCGCCGGCATGTACCTTTCGCAGCTCGTGGCGGTTCCCGGGCAAGGGCTGTTGGTCGTGGTTGGCTTGTCGAGCGCGGTCGCCGCGGGCGTCACGGCTCGTCGAGGCGGCGTGTCAGGACGGACGGCGACCGGATGGCTGCTCGTGGCGGCGGTGGCCGCGGGATTCGCCCGGGCGCGGGCGGCGACGACGCGCGGGCCGGCCTGCGTCGCCCGGCAGCTTTCGGCGGAACCATGTCTCACACGTCTTTCGGGACGGGTGGTCTCGCCCCCGGTGTTTCGGCCCGCGGAGCGCCGCAACCCGTTTCTGCCTTACGAGCCCGCGC
>JALSRY010000186.1 GCA_026984555.1 Phycisphaerae bacterium | reverse complement strand
CGGCCTCGACCCGCGAAATCTCCGCCTTGAGCCGCTGCCGATCGGTCGTCACGTCACGCCCGCGGATCGACTCGGCGATCTCGAGCGCATGCTCCAGGTCCGCCTTCCAGCGCTTCAGACTCTCGATATCCCGCTTGGCGAACAACACGCGATGAAAACGCGACAACGCCCGGCTGAGCTGGTTGCGTACCTGCTTGATGTATCCCAGCCGCGTATCGTTGAGCTCGTTGCGGCGAAAAATGTCTTCGCTGGCGCGCTCGAGCCGCTTGCGCGACGCCCAGAGCGGGTAGCGCACGCTCGCCGACACGTAGGGCTGATTTCCGGTGGCACCCTCGACGGTCTCCGAGCGAAAGCCCATGCCGAGTTCCATCTCGGTCGTGTCGAAAAACTGCTTCTTGAGACCCAGCTCGATCGCGTGTTTGCGCTCGCGGGTCACGTCGATCACGTCTTCGTCGGTCGGTTCGCGCGATTCGTCCACCGTGTTCGAGAGCTTCACGCTCGGTGTCAGCGCGTCGCGCGAAACGTAGAAAAAATCGTAGCGTGCTTCTTCCGACTTGAAGCGGGCATAGCTCGACTTGATGTCCGGCTGGTGGTTGAACGCGGTCTCGATCACCGACAGGGGCGAGAGCTTGACCACCGCGCCGTGGTCGGTGAGCTTGAGTCGCGCCGGGTCGGCCGGCTTCTCGACGACCGCCGGCGCCGGCAACTGGAGCTTGTCATTCACGCGCGCCGACGGCTGATCCCCCGCGCAACCCACCACCACCGCCAGCAAACCCAGCCCGATCCACCACGCCACCCCTGCTCGGCCCTCGCGCGGCGTTCGGCGAGCAACCGTGTCGTCGCGCGCCCGGGCGACATCCGAGGACAACGTGGCCGTGATTTTGGTGAGGGAACCGTCGCGTTTCATCGCCATCCGCTTGAAATCATCGTGTGCCGGCATCGTTTCGCTCATCCTTGAACTACGCACGCCGTATGTCGGTCGGGTTCCCCCCGGCGCAGCCGACCCCACCCGGAACGGCCCCCCCTCGTCTCAGGAAATCCGAAGCGTGTCGGCCCGATCCTCGCCTGCCGGGCCGCGTCCGGATTCCGCGCCGGGCGACGTTGCTGCCACGCTGATACAGAGTACGGCATATCGGCAGCGCGCACCAGTCCGCCGATTACTGCAACGAAATCCGCCAACCAAGCGCAGCAGCCCCGACTTCCCGGGCGTTGCCCGCACAGCCGTTCGCCCCGCGTCGCGCGAGCTGGGCGGCTATACAACCGCCCCCGGCGACGGTATCGTTTGACACGGGGAAAGCGTGGTTTGCGCAAGAGAGGAACCGCCTTGCAACGCCGTCGGCATCTGTTCGTTGTTGCGCTGTTTGCTCCGCTGCTGCTTGCCGGTGCGGGCTGCAAGATGGTCGCCGCGCCGTTCCTGATGTGGGGGCGTGAACCGACCAAGGACATCCCGGCCGAGTGGCCCCACCTGCGGGACAAGAAGGTCTGCATCGTGGTTTGGGCCGATGCGGATACGCTCGTCGAACACCCCTGGGTACAGTTGGAAACGGCCGAGCACGTGGCCAAGGCGCTGCGGGCCCACGTGCCGGGAATCACTTTCGTCCCGCCGCGAAAAGTCTACGACTACCAGCAGCGCGATCCGGACTGGGAGTCGGCCGATCCGGCGACCCTGGGCGACCGTTTCGGCGCCGACCGCGTGTTGATGATCGAGCTGACCCAGTTCACGACCCGCGAGCCCGAAAGCCCCCATCTCTACCGCGGCCGGGCGGCGGCCAACCTCAAGATCTTCAACGCCGACTATCCCAACTCCGCCCCGGTGTACAAGACCAGTGTCGAAGCGGTCTACCCGCCCGATTCGCCCGGCAAGTGGGGCGTGAGCGAACGCGACATTCGGGCCGCGACGATCGAGGCGTTCGCCGAAAAGGTCGCCACCCGCTTCTACGAGCGCCGCGTCAAGGTGAGATGAGATGAAGCCCCGCCGCGCTGCTGCCATGCTGCTGCTCGTGCTGCCCGGACTGTTGGGCGGATGCCGGGCGGCCGGTGCCTTGGCGTACTATTTCGGCCCTCCCCGCGTCCAGAAACCCGAGTTCGTCATCGAACCGGGACGCAAACTGGCCCTGCTGATCGAGGCGGTCCGCCCGTCGCAGGAAAACCCCGTGTTCAGCCGCGCCCTGCACGAACGGGTCGTCACGATGCTACGCGAAGGCGGCTGCAAGGCGGAGGTCATCGCCTACCGAAAGCTGTTCGACTTGCGCCAGCGAAACAAGGACTTCGCCCGCTGGCCGATCCAGAAGATCGGTCGCAAGCTCGGCGCCGACTACGTCCTCTACATCCGGCTCGACGACCTGGTCATTCGCCAGACTCCCGACGCCCCCGTGCTCACGCCCTCGGTTCGCCTGCACATGAAGCTGATCGACGTCCATCAGCCGCCGCCGCACGCGCGCGTCTGGCCCTCGGACGACGACGCCCGCCCGGTGCGGTGCACGCGTCAGGCCACCACCGTCGCCGACGAAAACCCCGAGGCGGCTGATACGCAGGCCCGCAAGCTTGGCTACGACACGGCGTATTACGTGACGATGCCGTTCATCAAGGTCGATCTGGAAAAACCGCCGCCCGTGGAACCGTGACGTCGATCCATCGCCGGCAATCCGAATCCCCGTCACCGCGGCGGGACGCCGGCGAACCTTCCGCGCCTCGTGACCCGCTTTCCAAGCCCGCCTCGCCAGGGGGATCGACAAAGCGACTTCTGACATTGGCTGCGGTCGCGCTGGCACTGGTCACCGCCTCGACACTGCCCGGCCACACCCCCCTGGACTGGAACGAAATCCTCCACCCCACCCGAGGCGATATCGTCAACGTCTTCTGGCGCTTGCGCGCTCCCCGTGCACTGCTCGCGGCCGCGGCGGGCGCGGGGCTCGCCCTCGGCGGCGTCGTGCTCCAGGCCCTGTTCCGCAACCCCCTGGCCACACCCTATACGCTCGGAATCGCCAGCGGCGCGTCGCTCGCCGCCGCGATCGGATTCCTGCTGCATCTCGGCGGCGCCTGGCTCGGCGTGCCGGTGTTGTCGCTGCTCGCGCTCGGCGGTGCGCTGACCGCCATCGGACTCGTCTACCTCATGGCCCGCCTGCGCGCCGGAAGCGACATGACACGCCTCTTGCTGGCCGGCGTGTGCGTCGCCTACCTCAGCTCCGCCGGAATCCTGCTCGTCACCGTGCTCGCCGGCAACGCCGTCACCAACGACATCGTCATGTGGATGATCGGTTCGTTGGCCGTGTTGCGACCGGCGGCGGGGGTCGAAATCCTCGTCGTGCTTCTGCCAACGTTGGCCTTCGTGCTCTATCACCACCGCGCACTCGACCTGCTTTCGATGAGCGAGGACCTGGCCGCGTCGCGCGGCGTCGCGACCGGCGTCGTCGTGTGGACCTGCTACTTCCTCGTGGGCTTGCTCACCGCCGTCATCGTGGCCAACTGCGGGCCGATCGGCTTCGTCGGGCTGATGGTTCCCCACATCGCGCGCCTACTGCTGGGACAACGCACGGCGCCGCTGGCACTGGGGGCGGCGTTGCTCGGCGGCGCGTTTCTGGCAGCCTGTGACGCCCTGGCGCGCAGCCTGTCCATCTACGAGCTGCCCGTCGGCGTGGTGACCAACATCCTCGGGGCCGCGTTCTTCTTC
>JALSRY010000185.1 GCA_026984555.1 Phycisphaerae bacterium | reverse complement strand
GCCACGCCGCGGGAATCTCCGTGCGTGGCGGCGTTGCGGGCCGGCGTCAGGTGACCTTGCCGACCAGCCGGGGGACGAGCCGTTTCTTTTCCTGGAACACCCACCGGTAGTAGTCCGCCCGTTTGAGCTTCGAACCCGCCTCGGCGTCCAGGATCACCGTCACCTGACGGTGCATCTGGAGCGCGCTGGCGGACACCTGCGCCGTGATGGGCCCTTCGAGCGCCTGCGCCACGATGTCGGCTTTCTTCGCGCCGTTGGCGAGCAGAATGATCTGCTTGGCTTCGAGAATCGTGCCCACACCCATCGTGATCGCGAAGCGGGGAACTTCCTCGGGATTGTCGAAAAAACGGGCGTTGTCTTCGATGGTCTGTTGCGTCAACGTCTTGAGCCGGGTGCGCGAGCCGAGCGACGAGCCGGGCTCATTGAAAGCGATGTGGCCGTCGGCCCCGATCCCGAGGATTTGCAGGTCGATTCCACCGGCCCGCTTGATCTCCTCCTCGTACCACTCGCAGAACTCCTCGACCTCGCTGGCGTGACCGTACGGCACGTGGATGTTCTTGGGGTCCACGTTGATGTGGTTGAAGAGGTTGTGGTCCATGAAGTAGCGGTAGCTCTGCGAATGCGAAGGGGACAGGTCGAGGTATTCGTCGAGGTTGAACGTGATGACCTTCGAGAAGTCCAGCCCCTCCTCCTTGTGCTTGCGCACCAGTACCTTGTACGTGCCCACCGGGGTGGACCCGGTCGCCAACCCGAGCACGCTGCTGGGTTTTCGGAGCAGTTGGCGTTCGATCATGTCGGCGGCGAGCTCGCTCATTTCCTCGTAGGTGTCGGCGATGATGATTTCCATGATATGCGCTCCTGGGGCCAAAGGACTGTCTCAGCGCCGGGTGGCGATCGTCGTGCCGGGCCGCCCGACCACGCATCGGCAATTTAATACGGATTCTGTAAAAAATCAAGCCAGGCCGCTTGAAATACCCGAAAAGATCATATATGGTGCAATACGCCGTGAGTCGAATAGATTCGAAATACGACACAAAAAAATCCACGGCCATTCGTCCGGCGGACTGGTCGATCCTCCAGGTCGTGCAGCGTCTCGGAACGGTCCCCCAGCACAGGCTCGCCGAGCAGATCGGCCGGGGACGCTCGACCATCAACGGCGCGGTGCAACGACTCGTCGCCGCCGGTTGGCTGGCCCGGGTCGGCCAGGAAGCCGGCGGCCGCGGTCGCCCCGCCATCCTGCTCGCCGTGAACCGCGACGCGGGTTGCTTCGCGGGGGTGGATATCGCCGGCGGCGAAATCCACTGCGCCCTGCTCGCGGCCGATGGCAAGCTGCTCGATCATGTGTCCACCCGCGTGGGACGCGACCGTTTGCCCGCGGTCGTGGTCGAGCAGGTCGACCTCACGCTGCGCGGCGTCCTCTCGCGCGCCGGCGCCGGCCCGGAGCGATTGCTCGGACTCTGGGCCGGGGTCGCGGGGGCCGTGGACGAGAACGGTATGGTCGTGAGCTGCGCGTCGCTGCGGTGGCGCAACGTGCCGCTACGGGACCTGCTCGCGGAGCGGCTGGGTTGCGACGTGCTCGTGCAGGGCGGTTCCACGACGATGAATGCCGCGGCCGAGGCGCTGATGGGTGCCGGCCGCGACGCCGAAAGCGTCCTCTACTACCACGCCGGCCGCGGGATCGGCGCGCGGCTGGTGCTGGCCGGACGGCCGTTGGCCGGTACGACGCAACGCGCGGGCGAATTCGGTCACGTCGTGGTCGAGCCGGGCGGAGCGCGCTGTGCCTGTGGAAACCGCGGCTGCCTCGAAGCGGTGGCCTCCGGGCCGGCAATCGCCGCCGCCTTGGCCAGGCTCCCTCGCCGACAATTGGGCGATCCGCTCCGCCAGATGCTGACACAGACGGGAAACCGAAACCCCGAGACGCTCGTGCGCGCCGCGTTCAAGCAGCGGACCGCCCGCGGCAATCCGCTCGCCGAACTGCTCGCACGGGTGACCCGCCATCTGGCGATGGGGGCGGCGATGGCGGTGGCGGCCTATGACCCCCAGGTGCTCGTGCTCGGCGGCTACCTGTTCGCCGACAATCCCCCCCTGCGCCGTGGTGTGCAGCGCGCGTTGCGCTCGATGGTCCTGGACTGGGACGCCCGGCGCGTGAGCGTCGTGCAGGCCGAGGTGTTGACGCAGGATCGGGCCGTCGGCGGGGCGGCGGAAGTCTGCCAGCGGTTCTGGTCCAATCCGCGCGGTGTGGTCACCGTGCAGGCCTAGACCGGGACGCCGGCCGGCGCACGATCCGGCCGGTGGACGCTTCCTCGAATGAGGCGCGAACCCCGGCATCCGTCGGACATACCGAGCCCACGGAACAAGCAGCGAGGAGAAACACGCATGAAACTCGTCATTCTTGAAGACGACCAGTTCGATCGATTCCTGCCGCTGGCGTGGGTGCGCGGCGTATTCGAGCTGAAGACCGGGGCGACCACCCTGGCCGAGAAGATCGCGCGCGCCGCCGCCGCGCCGGTCGCCGCCCTCCTGACACGCGACTATCTCGCCCCGGTGGTCGGCCGGCGCTATCCGGACGCGAAGATCAACGACCTGTCCGGCTTGGGCGGCGAAGAGACGCTGTTGGTCAACGCACGCGTGCGGGCCACCGGCTGGCAGCCGCCGGCAGACGGCCGGGCCTATTGGCACGGCGACCAGCTCGCGGCATGGCGGACGACGGCCGACCTCGGCGACATCCGCGACTACGCCGGCCTGGTGGCCGCCGCCAAACAGGCCGAGCGGGCCGAGTTCACCGGCGGATGGTTCGACTACATCTGGGACGTGATGCTCGCAAATCCCGAGGAGTTGACCGCCGACTTCGAGGCCGCCGGCAAGGTCGGCATCTGCGGGAAAGTGCACGAAAGCGCGGTCGTCTTCGGTCCGACAGACCGCCTCTACGTCGGCGACGGCGCCGAAGTCCACCCGCTGGCCTGCATCGACACGCGCGGCGGGCCGGTGACGATCGAAACCGGCGCCGAAGTCCATCCGTTCACGCGGATCGAAGGACCATGCTACGTCGGACCGGGGACCATCCTGCTCGGGGCCAAGGTCCGCGAGGGGTGCAGCATCGGCCCGATGTGCCGCATCGGCGGCGAGGTCGAGGAGAGCATCATCCACGGCTACTCCAACAAGTACCACGATGGCTTCCTCGGTCATGCCTACGTCGGCGAGTGGGTCAACCTCGGCGCGCTGACCACCAACAGCGACCTGAAGAACGACTACGGCAGCGTCAGCGTCATGCTCGACGGCCGGCGGACCATCGACACCGGCTCCACGAAGGTGGGCGCATTCATCGGCGACCACGTCAAGACCAGCATCGGTACGCTGATGAACACGGGGACGATCGTCGGCACGATGGCCGTGCTCGTGGCGACCGGGGCCCCGCTGCCCAAGTACATCACGCCGTTCGCGTGGTTCCTGGGCGGCGTTGTCACCAAGGGGTTCGGACTCAACAAGCTGATCGAGACCGCCCGCATCGCCATGTCCCGCCGCAAGGTCGAGCTGGCCGACGCCGACGAGCAACTCCTGCGCCACGTCTACGAGCTGACGAAGGAAGAGCGAATGAAGTACGTGCGGAAAGGACGCCGCCAGATGGCGGGCGCGTGACGCCCTAACGCTTCCCGGTCGAGGAGCGGACGCGGCGGGACGCCCGGCACCGGGGGCGCTGCGGGTTGCCCGTCCACGTCCCGACGGAATGCGGCGTTCGTGGCACGCGGTAGCGCGGGCATGTTCCACAGATAACCTGTTCAGGACTCGGGAGACCACATCATGGCGACTGATTACAAACTCCAGGACGTAGCGGAGCCGAACCTGCTCGAAGACGTTTTCCCTTACTCGCTGCCGCCGCTGATCACGTTCGATGGCAACTGGATCGAGGAAATCGAGGGCCGGCGGGTCGAATTCGACCTGGCCGCGCGGGCCGCGGCGGACATCCACATCACCGATA
>JALSRY010000184.1 GCA_026984555.1 Phycisphaerae bacterium | reverse complement strand
TCCGGCTCTATCTTAACCTCCACACCGACCACGAGAGCGGCAACGTCAGCGCCAACCTCTGTCACACCGCCGGCTCGGCCCTGTCCAACGTCTACTACGCGGTTTCCGCCGGGCTCAACGGCCTCGCCGGTCCGCTGCACGGACTGGCCAACCAGAACGCACTCAAGTTCCAGCTCGAGATCCGGGAGAAGTTCGGCGGCGTGCCGACCGAGAACCAACTGCGCGAATACCTCTGGGACCACCTCAACTCGGGCCAGGTCATCCCCGGATTCGGCCACGCGGTGCTGCGCTGTACCGACCCGCGTTACACCGCCTGTTACGACTTCGGCAAGAAGGCCTGCCCCGACGCGCCCCTCTTCCAGCTCGCCCAGTCGATGCTCAAGGTCGCCCCCGCCGTCCTGATCGAACAAGGCAAGGCCAAGAACCCCAACCCCAACGTCGATGCCCTCTCCGGCGTGCTGATGTACACCTTCGGCGTGACCGAACCGCCGTTCTATACGGCGATTTTCGGCGTCTCGCGGGCCGTGGGCATGTGCGCCCAGTTGATCCTCAATCGTGGCTTGGGCCTGCCCATCACCCGGCCCAAGTCGGTCACGACCGATTGGATCAAGCAGCACGTCGGGGCCTGACGGACCTCTCGCAGGACCATTGACAACCGGCAGCGACGGCGGCCGGAGTGAGATCGAAGATGACGCAAGACAAACCATCGCGGTGCGCACGTCTGCGGGAGTTGATCGCCGACCACACGGTGGCGATGCCCGGCGCGATCAACGCCCTTTCGGCCCGGCTGATCGAGAGGGCCGGCTTCGAGGCGATGTATCTCTCCGGTGCGGTGCTTTCCAACAGTGTCGTCGGCGTGCCGGATGTCGGTCTGACTACACTGACCGAGGCGGCGTATCACGCGACTCGCTGCGCCGCCGTCACGAACATCCCGATCATCATGGATGCCGACACCGGCTTCGGCAGCGCCCCCGAGAACGCCGCCCGCACCGTCGAAGAGTACGAACGCGCCGGTTTGGCCGGCCTGCATCTCGAAGACCAGGAGTTCCCCAAACGTTGCGGGCACCTCGGCGGCAAGAAGCTCGTGCCCCAGGAGGAGTTCTGTATTCGCCTGTCGGCGGCGGTGGCGGCCAGGCGTGATCCGGATTTTCTGATCGTCGCTCGCACCGACGCCCGCGGCGTCACGTCGTACGATGACGCGGTCGAGCGGGCCCACGCCTATCTCAAGGCCGGCGCCGACGCCGTCTTCCCCGAGGCCCTCAAGGATCGCGACGAATTCGCCCGTTTCGCCCGCGACGTGCAGGCCCCGCTGCTGGCGAATATGACCGAGTTCGGCAAGTCACCTTACCTGAGTCTCGATGAGCTGGCGGAGTTGGGCTACGCGATGGTGATCTTCCCGGTCACCCTCCAGCGCGCCGCGATGAAGGCGATGGAGCGCGTACTCACCGAAATCCGCCAGAAGGGCACACAAAAAGACATGCTCGACCAGATGCAGACCCGCCAGGAACTATACGACTTGCTCGGCTATCACCCCGACTGATCGCTATCCCCCCGCGACCGCCGTTCCTTGCGCGCGATTGGCCCCGGCCCCGTGCCGCAACCGCTCTCGTCGCCGGAAACCCTACTTCAGTTCGACGTTCCAGTACGCGAAATCGAGGAACTGTTTCCAACTGGCGTAGCGGGCCTCCCCGAGCTTGATCGTCAACACCGGCGAATGGCGTGGCCGCACCGGCCGCGTGATCAGCCGCATGTGCGCTTGCTCGGGCGTTCGCCCGCCCTTGCGGACATTACACCGCGTACAGGCGCACACGACGTTGTCCCACGTCGTCTTGCCACCCTGCGAACGGGGGACGACGTGGTCGATGCTCAGATCGCTGGTCGGGAAACGCCGCCCGCAGTACTGGCAGCGATTCCGATCGCGCGCGAACAGGTTGCGCCGGTTGAGCTTGACCCGTGCCTTGGGCAGCTTGTCGTAATCGAGCAGCCGCACGACCCGTGGCACCGCAATCTGGAAACGCACGGTCCGCAGCCAGTCGTGCTTCTCCGGCTCGAACGCGGCCCGCGCCGCGCTGACCTCCAGCCAGTCGTTGAAATCATACGAGAGGTATTGCCCATCCTCGACCGAAACGATCTCGGCGAGCTCGCGATAGACCAGCGTCACCGCGCGCTTGACGCTGATGATGCGCAGCGCCATGTACAAGCGGTTGAGCAGCAGAACGCTCGAAGACAGAATCGGTGTTTCAGCCGTCATAAGTCACTCTGGTGGCCACGTCCTCCGCTGGCCGCGCAAGACGCACGGCCCTGTCCGCGTGCCACCCATTTCATGCTAGTCGGCCGCCGGCGCATTATCAACCCCGATACTCCGGTGTGCGCACGCATGGGCATACCAGATATGGTGTAGTCGCTTGGCATGTGCTCACGTGGCTCGCGCGCCGCCCGCCTCGAAACCCATGACGCCGCGGTCCGGCGCTGGACGCCGACCGCCGAGCGACCATAATGACAGGGGCAGACTTCGGTCATGGCCAATACCAGGGGGGCCGCCCGTGGCGCAATACGCGCGGGGCGGGCAACGGGCCCGTTGGGCATCCCCGAGACGAGCAAAACCTTCGTGAGCTGCGTAGCAACCAAACGCCTGGTACCAGCAGAGTCATCAACACCATGAAATACGTGATTGTTCTTCCCGACGGGGCGGCGGACGAGCCCCTCCATGCGCTCGACGGACGCACGCCCCTCGACGCGGCCCGCACACCCGGTATGGACTGGGTCGCCGAACACGGACAGATCGGCCGCGTCGTGACCGTCCCCGACGGTTTCACCCCCGCGACGGACGTCGCGACACTCTCTCTGTTCGGCTACGACCCCCACATCTACTACGCCGGCCGCGCTCCGATCGAGGCCGTCGCCCAGGGACTCTCCGCAGCCCCCGACGAGCTGATCTTCCGCTGCAACTTCGTCACCATCCAGAATGGGCGGATGCGCGACTTCACCGCGGGACATATCCGACAGGACGAGGCCGACCGACTGATTGCCGATCTCAACGCCCTCGCCGCCGATGGCGAACCCGTGCTCACCGGCTGTGCCTTTCACACCGGCGTGTCCTATCGCAACCTCATGATCCTTTCCGACGCGGCGGACATCGACATCCGCTGCGCCCCGCCGCATGACATCCCCGACCAGCCGATCAGCCAGCACTTGCCCTACGGGAGCGGAGCCGACCGCATCCGGGCGATCATGCAACGCGCCGGCGAGCTGCTGCGCGACCACGAAATCAACCGGCGCCGCCACGCCGAGGGCCGCCCCCCCGTGACCGATATCTGGCTCTGGGGGCAGGGACAGCCCGTGCGCATGCCCTCGATCACGGACCAGTTCGGCGTCAGTGGCGTCGCGATTACCGGCGTCGATATCATCCGCGGACTCGCGCTCATGATGGGGCTCGAGCTGGTCGATGTGCCCGGCGCAACCGGCTATCTCGATACCGACTACGCCGGCAAGGGCGCCGCGGCGGTTGGAGCGGTCGCCGATCACGACCTCGTCGTCGTGCATGTCGAAGCACCGGACGAGGCCGGGCATCTCGGTGACCCGGCAGCGAAAGTCCAGGCGATCGAGGCGATCGACGCCCACATCGTCCAGCCGCTGCTGGAGACGCTTTCCCACCAGCGGCGCTGGCGGATCATGATCGCACCCGATCACCCAACACCCTGCACAACCACCGCCCACGACGCCACCCCGCCGCCGTACTGCATCGCGGGGTTTGATCTGGCCGCGTCCGGGGCACGTGGCTTTTCCGAACGAGAAGCGGACGTCCGCGGTACCGTCGTCTCTCCCGGCCACAACCTCCTCCCGACGTTTATCGATGCTCGGGCGGACTGAGGCGGGCAGAGCCCCGACCAGTCGGCGGCCGTCGCTCGCCGGCCTGCGGGTTGCGACCGGGAGCGCGGTGGCGTGTCGCCGCCTCCGGGGCCACGAACAGCCCCGCTC
>JALSRY010000183.1 GCA_026984555.1 Phycisphaerae bacterium | reverse complement strand
GCGGCGTGGCGTCGAGCAAGGAATCCTGATCGACCTCGATCCCGCGGCACTGGCTCTGGCACTCGAGGGAATGCACAACGGGTTCCTGACCACCATGGTGCGTTTCCCGGGCATGTTCACGCCCGAGCAGATCTGCACGTACACGCATCGCGTATTCTTCGAATCCGCGCTGCGCAACTAGGGCACGCGACTCGATCATGGAGCCACGATGACCCACTTCGCCGATCCGGCCCTGTTGGCCGCCCTCATGCTGCTCGCGGCGATCGTCGGCGGTTATGCGGCCGCGTTCGTGCGCGTCCCCCGCGTCGTCGGCTACCTGCTCGCCGGCCTGGCGCTGCACCTCGCGCTGGCGGCGCTGGCCCAACGCGGCGAAACCACCGCCGAGTGGTTCGAACCCCTCGCCCAGGCGGCCCGCTGGCTTCAGGGCCTCAAGCAACTCGCCCTCGGTCTGATCATGTTCGCCATCGGGAGCGTGTTCGAAGTCAGCCACATGCGCGCCGTCGGCGTCCGCGTGTTCCGACTCAGCGCGATCAAGATCATCACCGTTGTCGTGCTGGTCGGCCTCGGCTGCACCGCGGTCTACCTGCTGCGCCCGGGTGTGGGACCGGCCCAGGCCGCCGTCCTCGGCGGCATGCTCGCCGTCGCGGGGATCGCGACCGCGCCCGCGGCGACGCTGCTCGTCCTCCAGGAATACGGCTCGAAGGGCACCGTCAGCGATACCATCCTCACGCTGACCGCCATCAACAACACCGTGTGTATCATCGCCTTCCACACGCTGTTTCTGGTGCTCTCGGCGACCGGGGTCATCGGTGGCAGCTACGCCGCCGGACGCTGGTTGTGGTTGGATGTCGTGCTCAACAGCGTCGGCAGCATGGCGCTCGGCGTCGCGCTCGGGTTCGGCTTCAGCGTGCTCTACGCGCGCGTGCCGATGAAGGACTTTTCGCTGATTTTCCTCGGCGTGGTGCTGGGGTTGGGGGCCTTCCGCGACCTGCTCTCCGACGAACTGGGCTTGTCCTACAACTTTCTGCTGACGACCCTGTTTCTCGGCGCGACGTTCGCCAACATCACCGTGGACACCGAGCCCTTCCAGAAAGCCCTGCGCTCCTTCTCGGCGCCGATCTTCGCCCTGTTCTTCGTCATCGCCGGCTACGAACTCCACCTCGACGATCTCAAGCACATCGGCCTGATCGGCGCCGTGTACACCGTCATGCGCATCGGCGGCAAGGCGCTCGGCGGTTGGCTGGGAACCCGCTCCCGCGGTCCACGCCACGAAACCCCCGCGTACATCGGACTCGGAATGCTCTGCCAGGCCGGCGTCGCGATCGGACTGGCCGACTTCCTCGTTCGCGCCTGGGGCACCAACACCCCCGCGGGCTTCGTCGCCGATCGCGCCGCGACGGACTTCAAGACGATCATCCTCGGTTCGGTCGTGATTTTCGAGCTCGTCGGCCCGCTGGCTCTCAAGGCGGTGGCGGTCCGCAGCGGCGAGGTCAAGGCCGTCACCCTGCTTCGCCGCCGCCATCACCCCGAAACCGCCCGCGAATCGGCCACCCGGCGATCGTGGCGGGCGCTGTTGCGCACCGTCGGCGTGACCCGTCCCGCCGGAAAGTCCGTCGAGACGCTCCAGGTTCGCCACATCATGCGGTCGAGCGTGAAGGTCTTGCCGGCGTCGGCCCGGTTCGACGAAGTGCTGCATTTCGTCGAATCCAGCCGGTACAACCATTTCCCCGTCGTCGACGAGGACGAACGCTACGTCGGGCTGATCCATTTCTCCGACCTGCGCGGGATGATGTACGATCCGTTCGTGCGCGAACTGGTCACCGCGCACGATCTCGCCCGCCAGAACACGCCACTGGCCACCCCGGACATGACCCTCGACGAGTTGTTCGCGATTTTCGCCGAAAGCGACGTCGGCTCGCTGGCGGTGATCGACGGTGTCGAAAGCCGGCACGTGGTGGGCATCGTCGAGCAGCGCGACCTGCTGGCCGCCATGCACCCGCCGGCTCGCGCCGCCACGCGGTAGTTGCTCACGGAGTCAGCCGCCGGCTCCTGTCGTGGTGCCTGGTGGCCCGTACCCGCCCCGTTTGGGGACTGATTCCCGGCGTTGCCCGACCGGGCTTTGCGCCCACGCGGGTTGTCCTCGGTTACGCCCCGACGCGTTGTCGGCGTGTGCTCCCCCGTTGGCGGGATCGTCGCGGGCGGATATTCTGGCGGCGATGGCGGCTGCAAACGGGTCTGCAATCCGGCACGAACACTCCAGCGCCCCCCGCGTGCTTCATGTGATCACTGCGGACGGGCACGCCCGGCTCGGACCGATGTTTCGTTCCCTCGTCGCCGGGTTGGCCGACCGCGGAACCCTCGTCACCGTCCTGACCAACGACCGCCGCCTTCCCCCCCTGCTCGAGAAGCACGCGGTGGATACGCACGTCGCGGATGCGCTGTGCGGCTGGCGACAATGGCGCCTGCACGGCTACCTGCGTCGCGCGTTCGATCCCCCTCCCGACATCGTGCATGTGTGGGGTACCGCCGGCCTGAGCTACTTGAGCGATTGGACCTTGCACGCCGGCGCGTCGTTGCTGATCCACCTGACGTCCCAGGCGGATGTCGATCGCGTGTTGCGGCGGGGGGTGTACGCGAACGAGACACTGCTGGCGTTGTGCGGTGCGTACCGCCGCCGCCTGCAACAACGCTGGCCGGGGTTGGCCGATGCGTTCGAGGTGTTCGGGCCGGGGGTTCGGATTCCGCCCGCGCCGCAGGTGCCCTCGCCACGGGGACGCACGTTGGGGGTGATCTGGGTCGGGCGGTTCGACGAACATCACGGGCTGGACGTGCTGATCGAGGCGGTGGCACGCGTCGCGGCGCAACGCACGGACGTACAGGTCGCCCTGATCGGCACGGGGTCGGCGGCGCAGCGCGTGTGGCAGGAGATCGAACGGCGGCGCGTGGCCCGCTGCTTCTCGCTCGTGGCCGACCCGCTCGTGTGGGATGGGACCATCGCCGGCGCGGACGTCTGTGTCGTGCCGGCGGCGCAACGCGAGCTCTCGCTCGCGCCGCTGGTGGCGATGGCCCACGGGCGGGTTGTGGTCGCGTCGCGCGACCAGCATGCCGATTGGTTCGTCGAAGACCGCACGTACTTGCAATTCGAGCCCCGTTCCGCGGTCGAGTTGGCATTTCATCTCCAGCGCGCCGCCATCGCCCATCGCCACGTCGTCGCGGTGGCCCGTGCCGGGGCCCGGTACGCCCGTGAACACCACGATATCGAGCCGCTGTTGGCACGCCTGGCGACGCGCTATCGCGAATCGACGGGGCACAACACGCCTCCGTCGCCCGGTCCCGGATCGGAGGCGACACCGTGAGCGAACGCCACCAGCGACAATTCGCACGCGTTGTCAACTTTTTCGTGCCCGGCGCCGGGCTGATCGTGCTCGGGGCGGAAACCGCCGGCGTCATCATCGCCCTGCTCTTTGCCGCTGCCGCTACCTACGCGCTGGCTGTCAACCTGCTGATCCCGGCGGAGTTTTCCGCGATGTGGCGGAATCTGTGGTTTGGCGTCGCGCTGGGCACGTGGGTCGGGGCACAGGTACGGCTGGGGCAGACACTCAAACATCAGCGAGTCGCCGCGCGCCTGGCCGTTCGACGCTCGTTACTGCGCGAGACGCAAGTTGCGCTCCAGGAGGGTCGGCTCGACGATGCGTGGGAGGCGATCGCTCGCTTGGCCGACGAGTCGCCGAACGATCTGATGGTCGCGTATCGGCTGGCGCAGGTGCTGACGGCTCGCGGCGAAACGGCCGCCGCCACACATGCTTGGGAACGCGTCTGGCGACTCGACAAGCATCATGTGTACCGCAGCGAGCTGGAGGCGGTTCGGCGTGAACTCGATGCGATTACGCGCGATAATGACGCCCGCGACGCCGACACGTCCGCCGAGGCTTGACTCGCATGGGAAACCGGTCGATAGCAAACATCGGAAGCGGTCGCG
>JALSRY010000182.1 GCA_026984555.1 Phycisphaerae bacterium | reverse complement strand
GCAGCTCATCGCGTTGATCATCGCCGAAAGGATGGCCATCGGGTGCGCGTTGGGGGGGAAGCCCTCGAAATGGTGCCGCATGCCCTCATGGATGAACTGGTACTCGATCAAGTAATCGCGGAACTCGTCGAGCTGTTTCTGCGTGGGCAGCTCACCGAAGATCAGCAGGTAGGCGGCCTCGATGAAGGTGGCGTTCTCGGCGAGCTCCTCGATCGGGTAGCCGCGATAGCGCAGAATACCCTTTTCGCCGTTGATGAACGTGATCTTGCTCTCGCACGAGCCGGTGTTTCCGTAGGCTTCGTCCAGCGTGATGATCCCGGACTGTGCCCGGAGCTTGGTGATGTCGATCGCGACCTCGTGCTCCGTCCCCTCGACGACCGGCAGTTCGTACGTTTTTCCACGAACCGTGAGCGTTGCAGTTTCTGCCATGATTGCACCTGAACCAGAAGCCTCGTGAAGAACCAAACCGTTTCCAGGGCTGCGACGGCGCGCCGCGCAAGGCGTAGCGCTCAGTCCCGCAGCGTTTCGAACGCGAGCAGTGTGGCCACATCGTCGAGCTTGTCGAACGACATCGCCTGGTTGACGATCCGATCCGCGGTCGCGTCGCTGACCACTCCCGCCGCCAGCGTCTTGAACTTGCGAACCACCTCGTCGTCGGACATCGGGTTGCCGGCGTGCCCCCGCGGATATGTCACCTTCTTTTCCAGGGTCCGGCCGTCGCGCAGCTTGATGATGAGTTTGTTGGGGATGCCGTCGGGATAGCCGGCGTTGCACTCGTCGGTCTCGACGATCTTGATCTTGTCGAGCAGGGCCAGCAGCTCGGGATCGCGGATGTTCTCGTCGGAGAACGATTCGCGGGTCACATCGCCATCGCGCAGCGCCACGGCGACGCAATAGCCCATGCTGTGGTCGGCGGTCTCGCGGCTCGTGGGCCGCCACTTCTCGGGCTCGCTGCCGATGATGCTCACCGCCGCCTCGAAGCTTTCGATCAGGATGCTCTCGATGGCGTCGATGTCGCCGATCTCGGGCCGCAGCGCGAGGGCGGCCTCGATCGCCGACTGGGAGTGGTATTCGGCGGGCCAGAACTTGATGTAAGTCTTGTTGATCATCCATTCGTCGGGTTCGCGGCTCCAGGCGAGCTCGAAAGGACCGGTGACCATGTTGAACAGGCCCTGGGGGCCTTCGAAGATGTCGTTGGGGCCGGTCATGCCCAGCCGGGCGAGATTCGCGGCAAAGACGCCGTTGCGGGCGGCGTTCGAGAACGCGCAAGCTTTCCAGTCGGAAATCTGGCCCGCGCGGGTCTGGCGCGTGGCGAAATTGCACACGCCGGCCAACCCGAGCGCGTGCACCGTCTGGTCGCTGTCCAGCTCGTAGAGCCGGCTCGCCAGCAGCGCGGTCGAAAGCGCACCGTAGTAGACGTGGTCCCAGCCGTGCGCCCGCAGCGAAGCGGCGTCGCACAGCCGACACTGCAACTCGTAGCCGAGCACGATCGCCGCGATGATGTCGCGTGGCGCCGCCCCCCGGACCTGTCCCACCGCCCAGGCGGCGGGAATGTTGTCGCTCGGGTGGGCGGGTTCCTTGCTGAGATAGGTATCGTTGTAGTCGAGATAGCGTACCAACGCGCCGTTGGCGAAGGCGGCGAGGTCGGGCGTGGTGCGGTGGTTGGAGCCGAGGAGGTTCGCCCCGTTCTCGATCGCGACCGACCGGGCCACGTTGCGGGTGATTCGACCCGGGCGTGAGGTCCACGCTCCCAGAGCCGTGCCGATCGAGTCCAGGATTCGTCGCTTGGTTTCGTGAACGGTCTTCTCGCCGAGGGTCTCGAAGCGGACGCCGCGCGCCCACTGCGCGATGGTTTGTGCAAGTGCAGGCATGGTTTCTCCCGAGTTTCGCCGAAAGACGGATTCTGCAACGAACCGCGTGCTTTTGCAAGTATGCGCAACCCCGCACGCGGAACGCGACGAAATCCGGCCTCCGGGAGTGAGCCCCATGCTGCGGCGATCCGGGGGGCAAGGCCGCTTCTGTGAGGCGGCAACGCGTGTCGGATCTCCCCCCGCGCCAGAAGCGGCCGCGTCCGCGCCGGGGCCCGGTGCGGTTCGCGACGGGCGCCACGCCGATTGGCCGGCGGGCGCGGGTGTGGTACAGTCCGCGTTTGCGATTTCCAAACCGCGAGCCCTGAGGAGGTTGTTGCGATGCGCATGTTGGTGTTGATCGCCGTCGGGATGCTCTGCGCCGGCCCGGTCGCGGGGCAGCAGAAAGACCAGAAACACGGCTGGACGCAGCTATCGCTTTCCACCTGCCAGGTGGATAAGTTCCTCGCCGAGCGCCCCGCCAGCGACGGGCGCGGCGTGGTGATCGCGGTGCTCGACACCGGCGTCGAGCCGTCCATTCCCGGCCTGACGAAGACTCCCGACGGGAAGACCAAGGTCATCGACCTCCAGGACTTCACCGGCGAGGGCGATATCGACCTGCACCGTGTGCGGCTCGATGAGAAGACCGGCAAACTCGTGGACTACGACGACGACGGCAATCCCATCGAGTACACGCTGCCCGCATTGCCCCCGGCGCCGGCCGGCGAAGAGCGGTTGTTCTGGCTCGGGACGTTTCCCGAGCATCGTTTCGTCAATTCGGACGTACCCGACCTCAACGACAATGGCGAGACCGACGACGAGTGGACCGTGGTGGTGACCGCCTGTTCCGGCGACGGTGACGACGAAGCCATCTGCCTCGTCGATACGAACATGGATCGCAGCCTGGCCGACGAAAAGCCGCTGAAAAACTACAAACTCCGCTACGACACGTTCACGATGCGGCGGGACAAGCCGGAACGGGAAATCAAACCGGTCACGTTCGCCGTCAACATCTTTCTGCGGCAGCACAAGGCCGTGTTCTTCTGGGACGACGGCGCGCACGGCACGCATGTCGCGGGCATTGCCGCCGGCTACCGAATCAACAACCAGGACGGTTTCAACGGCGTCGCGCCGGGGGCGAAGGTGATCGGGCTCAAGATCGGCAAGAACTCGATCGGCGGGGTGAGCGTGACCGACAGCATCAAGGATGCGTTGCAATACGCCGGCCGGTATGCCCGCGAGCACGATGTGCCGGTCGTGTGCAACCTTTCCTACGGGGTCGAGTCGGAAATCGAAGGACACTCGGACATCGACGAGTGGGTGGACGATTTCCTGCGTGCGAATCCTTACGTCGTTTTCTGCGCCGCGGCCGGCAACGAAGGCCCGGGGCTTTCGTCGGTCGGCACACCGGCGGCTTCGTACCAGATCATGAGCATCGGTGCGATGATGGCGGCCGACACCGGGCGCGACGTGGCGGGGTGGAAGCTCGACGACGCGGTCATCACCACGTTTTCCTCGCGGGGCGGAGAGCTGGACAAGCCGGAGTTCGTGGTGCCGGGCTGGTCCACCTCGACCGTGCCGCGTTACATCCAGCGGGGCGACTTCTGGGCCGGCACGAGCATGGCCACCCCCTATGCCACGGGCCTGTGCGCACTGCTGATCAGCGACGCGCTGGCCCGCCACCCCGGTGTGAAGGTCCGCGCGTGGGACGTGCGCCGCGCGCTGTGTGAAAGCGCCCGCCCCGTGAAGGGAGCCACCGTGCTCGACCAGGGCTGGGGCGTACCCGTGTTGCCGAAGGCCGCGAAGATTCTCGATGAACTGCTCCGGGACGCCGGCGACGATCCGATCATCGGCTACAAGGTCTCGACGACGTGTCCGGGTGGCTACCACGGCAAGGCCCGCGTGGCGTACTGGCGATCCACCTGGTTCCCGCGTGACGAGCGCCAGACGTTCACGATCGCGCCGGTGTTCGCGCCGTCCGGCGACAAATCGAGCCACACGTCGTTTACGCGCAAGTACACGCTGCGCAGCAATGCGGACTGGATCAAGCTCACGCAGCAATCCGTGTACCTGCGCGGGGAGCAGACGGCGCGGGTATTCGTGAACTACGACGCCGACAAGCTGAGCAAGCCGGGCCTG
>JALSRY010000181.1 GCA_026984555.1 Phycisphaerae bacterium | reverse complement strand
TTCCTGTCTTCGCGGGGGGCGGGGCTGTGAAAACGCGCGTCGGGGGGACATAATCGAGTCATGGTGCGTGTTTTGCATGCGTCGAAGCGGAGGCGGCGACGGTCGCCGGTGCAGTTGCCCACGTCGTATTGGCTGGTATCGCAAGAGCCGATGGCGTGCCTGTTGTTCGTGCTGCCGATGGTGGTGGTGTACGAGGTAGGCACGTGGCTGCTGGGGGCGGTGCATGCGCCGGTACCGCAACTCGTGGCGCACAACCTGATTCAAGAGTTTGTAGCCTGGTTCGGAACGGATTCGGCATGGGTACCGGGGCTGGCGGCGATGGCGACGCTGGTCGTGTGGCAGTTGGTGCGTCCGGGGCCGTCGAGGCCGTCATTGCGGGTCGTGCTGTTGATGGTTCCGGAAAGCATCGTGTTGACCATACCGTTGTTCGTGCTGGGGCGGGTGTTGGCGCAGACGACGGGTGAGGAAACGGTGCTCGGGGGGGTCGGAGCGCAAGTGGTGGTGGTACTCGGGGCTGGGGTGTACGAGGAGTTGGTGTTCCGGTTCTACCTGGTCGGGGGGCTGATGCTGCTGTTTCGGCACGGGCTGGTGGTTCCGCGTTCGGTGGCGGCTGGAGGGGCGGTGGTCGCGGGCGCGTTGCTGTTCGCGGCGTGTCATTTTCACCCGATCGGCGCGACGCCGTTCGACTGGCCGGCGTATGTGATGACGGCGGGGGCGGGAGCGTACCTGGGGTTGTTGTTCGTGCTGCGTGGTGTGGGGATCTCGACGGGCTGCCACGTGGCCTACAACATACTGTCGGTATTGATGTCGGGGTGAGCGCCGGGAGCGGCCGCGGTCGCATCGACGAGCAGCCAGAGCCACTCGGTGTTGCCGCCGTGGCCGGCGATGGGGCTGCGCAGCTCGCCGGCGATGTGCCAGCCGAGATCGCGCACATCGTGGCGGCAGGTGGCGAGGACTTCGCGGGCGTGTTCGGGCGGCAGGACGCCGCGACGAAGCCATTTCCGGGGTGCTTCGTATTGGGGTTTGACGAGGGTGACGACGTTGCCGGCGGGTCGCAAGGAGCGTCTGGCCGCGGGGAGAATCAGGCGTTGGGGTGTCCAGCCGACGTCGATGGTGATGAGATCGCAGGGTTCGTCGCAGACATAGCGCAGGGCGTTGGTACCATCGCAAACGACGACGCGGGGGTCGTCGCGTAGTCGGGGGGCGAGGATGCCGCGGCCGGGGTCCACGGCGTAGACCCTGGCCGCTCCATGGCGCAGGAGGCAATCGACAAAGCCGCCGGTGTGGCTGCCGAAGTCGAGGCAGACGAGGCCGCGGATATCCAGACGAAAGGCGCGGAGCGCGGCGGCGAGCTTGTACCCGCTGCGGGAGGCGTAGGGTTCGTCGGCGCCGGTGCTCATCGGGGCCGCGAGCGGGTTCGGACGACCCGCCACTCGCCGGAACGTGAGCGTTCGAGCTCGACCGCGACGACGTCCGGCGTCCACTCGATGCCCTTGCCGTCGATGCGCAGGACGATGCTGCGGTTGCGTGCGAGCGGAAGGCGCC
Organism: Phycisphaerae bacterium; assembly: GCA_026984555.1. Lineage (GTDB taxonomy): Bacteria > Planctomycetota > Phycisphaerae > UBA1845 > Fen-1342 > JALSRY01. The sequence goes on along the minus strand of JALSRY010000181.1, from coordinate 2,457 downwards.
GGCGGGTGAGGCGCAGTCGGCGCACGTTGCGGGTGTCGATATCGAGTTTGCGCGGTTGGGTGACGGTGACGTGGACGCGCGCTTCGCGTCGGGGTTTGGTTTTCTCGACGATCGCGAGGAACGGCGGAACGGGGGGAGGTTTGGGAGCCGGCTCGTCCATCGAGATTTCGACCGGTTTGGGGGGCGTTTGCGCCGATGCGCGGGCGGGCTCGGGCGGTGGAGTCGCGGGCGGTGGAGTCGCGGGCGGCGGCGTCCGGCCGGTCGAATCGGATGGTTCCGGGGCCGGCGGAGGCGGCTCGGGCGCTCGCGACCGTGGACCCCTGTTTGCGGAAGCGGGCCGCGCGGGCGCCTGGGTTGACGAAGCGGCGGCGTGTGGCTGAATGCGGGGACGTTCGCAGCCGATGGTGAGCGTGGCGGCGAGTAAGACGGTTCCCAGCCAGATCCGAGGCGTCGGTTGGTTCTGGAACACTACGCACCTCCGCGGGCCGGCGGGGACCTGAGCCGGCACGCACCAGTATATACCCGGCTGGGCGGCCGAGGTGGCCGCGCAATCGTTGTCGGGGCGAACCGGCGCACAGCGAGACTCGACGCTCCGCGGACCGCCGCGAATGCGACGCCGGTAGCGCGATGCCCGCGCCACCCGCGGCGGCCGGTGCGACGTGGCGACCTCTTTCCCGCCTGGCTGGTGCGCACCACAATGCACACATTGGTGGACGCCGGCGGTTACGCTGGTGCGTCATGGGTGCGTTACCGGCGTGTCGGGGGCACGGGGAAAACGGGAGAGGTGGATGAAACTCGATCATCGGCGGCAAACGCTTCGGCCGCGCTACGCGTTCGTGACGTCGCAATTCGCGGTGGCGGAGAAGGAGACGATCGTGGTTCGGCTCGAGCACGACGGCCTCGCCGGCTACGGTGAGGTGGTGTGCTCGCCGCTGTACAACCAGACGCTGGAGGGGGCCGAGGCGGCGCTGGACGCGATGCCGGCATTGCTGGGCGACGATCCGTTCGCGATCGAAACGATCGTGCGGCGCCTGATCGAGCACCACGACGCGCACCGTGACGCCATCGCGGCCGTGGATAGTGCCTTGTACGACTGGGTGGGCAAGCGGTTGGGGGTTCCGGTGTGGCGTCTGCTGGGTCTGGATCGGCCGCGGGTCCGAACGACGTTTACGATCGGGATTGCGGAGCCGGAGGAAATCCGGGTAAAGGTACGGGAAGCGTTGGCGGCGGGGTACGACGCACTGAAGATCAAGGTAGGCGGCAAGCACGATCACGACACGTTGGGGCACATCCGCGAGCACTTCGACGGTCCGTTGATCCTCGATGCGAACCAGGGCTGGACCCCCGAGGAGGCTCCCGCGCGGATCGAGGCCTTGACGCCGTACCGCCCGGCCCTGATCGAGCAGCCGCTGCGCAAGGAAGATTGGCGACATATGGCCGAGCTGCGCCGGCTGGGCGTGGCGCCGATATTCGCGGACGAGAGTTGCGAGCGGCCGGCGGATGTCGTTCGCCTGCACGGTTTTGTGGACGGGATCAACATCAAGTTCAACAAGTGTGGGGGGATCCGCGAGGCGTTGCGCATGGTGGCGCTGGCGCGCGGGCTGGGAATGCAGATCATGCTGGGGTGCTTCGTATCGAGCAGCCTGGCGATCGCGCCGGCGTTGGCCATCGCGACGCTGGCGGACTACGTTGATCTCGACGGAGCGTTGCTGTTGGCGGACGACCCGTTTACGGGCATCCACCACGACGCCAGCTTGCTCGAAGCGAGCACGGCGCCGGGGCTGGGGGTGGGGCCTCGATCGGCGGAGGCGAGCTAGGCGCCACGAGCGGGGGACCGTGCCTGCCCACGACGGCCCGAGGCGCCCGCCGGGGCGTTGCTGCCGGAGGCTGGTTCGCGGGTATGGCGTTGAGTAGAATCAGCGTTAGCGGTGCATACGCCGCGCGGGCCCATAGCTCAGTTGGTCAGAGCGGCGGACTCATAATCCGTTGGTCGTAGGTTCGAGTCCTACTGGGCCCAATATCACCTCTGATCGCCGCATACCGCGGCATGGGCGTGTGGCGGGGAACATGCGTGCGGCCCGCGAGGCCCCTCGCGTCAGAGCACGCGAATCGGCTCGATGTGCATGGTGGCAGCGGTGAACTCGCAGAACGCACCCGAAAGGTAGTTGAGCGGTCGGAAACCGAGGGCGGATTCGATCTCGCGGAGGAGTTGATGGATGTCGGGGGGCAGGTGGACCGTGCGAATCCGGCGTTGGAAATAGCGCTCGTGCGTCGGGGTGCACGTTTCCGGCGGGTCGAGGCTGAAGAAATAGCGGCAGGCCAGGGGGCGGGCCGGGTAGATGCGGCAGGTTCCGGTTTGTTGATCGAGGAACCCGCAGGGACGCCGCAACGTGTTGTAGCGCATGTGCGCCTCGGCGATGCGTGGGTCGTCGCCGGTGGCGGGCACGTCGCCGGGTC